>JALVYZ010000244.1 GCA_027037705.1 bacterium
GCACTGAGTTTATTAAAGTCTATTTTATTTTTATGGATAATATCTGATAATATGACCGATTCACCAATTTCCCTTTTGATCTTCTCATTGTGATTCTTTAACCATATTCCGATTGGAGCTTCAAAACCAAATTTATCGGTTCTCCATGTTATCTCTTTGGGCATAATGCCATCCATTGCTGATCTTAAGATGTATTTTGTAAAACCCTTATTTATCTTTAACTTTCCTGGAAGAGATACTGCAAATTCAACAAATCTATAGTCGAGATAAGGCAATCTTGTTTCAATCGAATGTCTCATTGAAGTTCTATCTTCATACTTTAAAAGATGTGGCAACTGATACTTCATAATTTCCATTATTTGCACTTCCGTGATTGGTAATTCGGAGAAATATCTCAATTCATTCCAGTTAATATAATCAAACATTTCCTTTTTTAGGAACCGTGACCTCCTCCACATAACTTTTTTTCTGAACTCAAAATTTCCGAAATATCCATAATATGATACTATATCCTTCAAAGAAAGTCTGGAATGAGAGACTACCAGAGGAACTTCTCTCAGTCTTTTAAATACCGGAAGTTCTTTCAGATACGGAATATAGTATCTCTCATATCCAAGAAGTGTCTCATCCCCACCCTGACCATCAAGCAAAACAGTAACAGAATTTTCACGAGATGCCTTCATGACAAAATAACTCATAAATATGCTCATACCACCGAACGGTTCCTCAAGGGTATAAATTACCTCTTCGATCAACTTTTCAAAATCACTGTACATGGGTTTTGTGAGTATCCAGTTTAAATCTTCTTTTTCCACGATTAATCTCGCATACCCACTTTCATCAACGGCAGGATCTTCGGAAACAGCAGTTATAGCCGAGAATTTATCTCCTCCTGTTTGAGTTCTATATAACCTTGATGCAAAAGTTGCTACAGTTGAAGAATCAAGTCCTCCGCTCAGGCATGTACCAACTTTAACATCACTCCGAAGTCTCAATCTTATAGAATCCTGAATCAGCCACAGGAATTTATTTACCAATTCTCTATCATCCGCATCTTCTAAGGAATGATCGTGCTTTAGCGAATAATACTTATGAATTTCAAATTTACCAGATCTTAGATCAAGAATAGCATATGAAGATTGAGGCAGTTTTTTTATACCTTCAAAAAATGTTTCCTCGTCATGATCTTCATATCTGGTGATCAAATAATAACTTAAAGTCTTCAAATTCACTTTAATTCTATCAATGACTTTAAGTATCGCCTTAATTTCGGAGGCAAAAATAAAAACATCTCCATCAAAATAGTAGTAAAATGGCTTAATGCCAAATCTATCCCTTGAAAAATAAATTTTTCTATTAATTCTGTCATATAAGGCAAACGCCCACATACCGTTAAACTTTGGAAAAGAATCTACGCCCCATTCATTAAAAGAAGCAGGAATAACCTCAGTATCTGTGCGAGATCTAAAAGAATATCCGAGTTGGGAAAGTTTTTCTCGAAGTTCTATATAATTGTATATCTCTCCATTGTGAATAATAACATACCTATCACCGTATTCCATTGGCTGATTGCCCTCTTCTGTCAGATCAATTATGGCTAACCTTGCATGTCCAAAAGCTAAATTATCGTCAAAGAAGAACCCTTCACTATCAGGACCTCGATGGCGAATAACTTCAACCATTGAGTGTATCTGGTTCTCTGGTATTATTTTATGACGAAAATCTATTATTCCAGCAATTCCACACATATCAAAGTTTTACCTCTAAAGCTTTTCGATAAAGTCTTACCATACGAATTGGAAAGTTTCTGGCATCAAATTTCTTTTCTACGAACTCTCTTGCATTTCTCCCCATAGCTTTCAATAAATCCAATTTGTCATAATATGTAAGTATAGCCTTTGCCCACTCTTCAGGAATCCCCGGAGGGATCAGTAACCCATTATATCCATTTTTAATAAGCTCAGGGACCCCATCAACTTTACTACCAAATACAGGAACGCCGCTTGCAGATGCCTCAACGGCAGCATTAGGCATACCCTCTGACAAACTTGGGAGCAATAATACATTAACACTTCTATAAAGATTAGGCATATCCAGTGGGTTAATTTTACCTAAAATTTTAACCCTGTCTGGATGTTTCAATGAATTTTTCCATTTTCTAATTTCAGGAGTATCTGAAGATGGACCTCCTATTATAAAAACAGGTGGCGAAGTTGAATTCTCAACCTCACTATCCACAATTTCCCAGGCCTTCAGAATTGTTCTACCGCCTTTTAAATTGTCTCCGTAGGGAATGTCCGGGTAATTAGGGAATCCTCCAACAAACAAAAATCTGGTGCCGTTCAGGGATAAGATCTCATCCAATCCGGGGCCTTCAGGAGTAAATGTTTCAAGGTCAGTTCCTCTATATATTGCTTCAACATTAGGAACATCAGGAAAATTTTTTTGAAAAAGATTTTTCAGAAAATTTGTATTACAGGAAACGCCATGCACCCAACGAGTCCAACCCTTAACAAAAGGGAGATTTTTTAATCGGGGTAACTGAAATATAAGGTCAGAACCTATCACCTGAGTTACATGATGCACATCAGTCATTTGAGCCCAGTAAGCTGAAGCAATACCTGAAACCGAAGCTCCCACAGAATGGATAATATCGAAACTTTTAATGTCGTTTTTTATTAGTTGCCATCCAAAATATTTGATTAAAAGGACTTGCAATTTAAGAGAATATTTAGTGTAAGGCGGCAAAGGTATAAAAAATTCATGAACTTTTATGTCATCCAGTTCATAAGAATTTTTAAAACTCACAAAAGGCCTCCACATCCTGATTCTGAAAACTTCTATGTCAACAAATTCCTTTATACCTTTTACTGCGCGGTAATTGAATATACCGTGCATTGGATTCTCTTTACTCGGGAACCCTCCTGTAACAAAGGCGACCCTCATCTTATTTTTCTGATCTTATATAATGCAAACAATAGTCCCGCTTTGAGTCTGTTTAAAGGGTTTCTTGCATATCTTTCAAATCTATTTGAATACTCTTCGAAAACTTTTTCTCCTGTCTGGTAATACAAGGCTTTAAGTTGACATATATGGAGGTTTTGGTACATCATGCTTGCTATATAAAAATCTTTTCCATCTTCTGGATACCAATACCAGCTCCAGAATCCATTATCAAAATATTTCAATGCTTTACCAAGACTTGATACACCTTGATCAAACAGTTTTTTAACATTCTCATCTTTTGTAACTTTGTAGAAATCCAGAATTCCCCAGAGTGCATAAATTTTGCCGTTTAGTATGTGATGAAGTGGCTTCTGGATATTTTCCTCATACCATATTCCAGATATTTTTGAAAAATGTCCAACGACCCCACCTTCTTCTATGCTTTTAGTAAAAGGCTTTAAAGCCATATAACCATAATCAAGATATTTCCTATCATTTGATAATAGCCATGCACGGGCAAATACACTTAAAGACATCCCTTG
>JALVYZ010000245.1 GCA_027037705.1 bacterium
ACGAGTTACGAACAACGATCACGATCCACGGAGGATTAAGAAATGTTAACTCATATTGATAAAAATGGTAAAGCAAAAATGATTGATGTTACAAATAAAAGTATTACTTATAGAGTTGCATATGCTGGAGGAAGTGTATTTGTTGGTAGAAAAATTTTAGATTTAATTAAGGATAATGAGATTAAAAAAGGTGATGTATTAAACACATCTAAAATAGCTGGAATTTTAGGAGCAAAAAAGGTTGGAGAATTAATTCCGTTATGTCACCCTTTAAATTTGACTTTTATTGATATTAAATTTCAGTTTGATGAAGATAATGGTAAAATATTGATATTTTCTGAATCAAGAATAAATGCACCAACAGGAGTTGAAATGGAAGCTCTAACAGCGGTGAATTTAGCAGCTTTAACTATTTATGATATGTGCAAAGGAGTAGATAAAAGTATTTATATTGGAGAGAGTTTTTTAATAAAAAAATCAGGTGGTAAAAGTGGATTGTTCAGAAATAAAGAAAAAATCAGAGGAAAAGTGTTGAATGTTAATAAAGATAGCTCTGTTAAAATATTGGGAATTTTGCCAGAACATCTTGAAAATCATGACATATTAATAAGTAAAGATAAAGAATTTGTAGTTAAATTAAAGAATAATACGATTTTTTTTAATAAAGATATTGCTCAAGGAGAGGAAGTATGGCTAAAATAAAATGTGCGATTATAACTTTAAGTGATAAAGGTTCAAGAGGTGAAAGAAAGGATAGAAGTGGAAGTTTATTAAAAGAGTTAGTAGAAAAAGATATAGCAGTTGTTGAATATTACGAAATTATACCTGATGAAAAAGAATTAATTATTCAGCAACTTTTGAGATTTTGTGAAAAAGATAAAGTTGATTTAATTTTAACAACAGGAGGAACAGGAGTTTCTCCAAGAGATGTTACTCCAGATGCAACAAAAGTTATAATTGAAAAAGAGATTCCTGGATTTGGTGAATTGATGAGAATAGAGAGTTTAAAAAAAACTCCTCATGCAATTTTATCAAGAGCTACAGCTGGAGTAAGAGGAGAAACATTAATTATTAATCTTCCAGGAAGCCCTAAAGCTGTTAAAGAATGTTTTAATGCGATAAAAGGAGCAATTCCTCATGCAATTGAGAAAATTAAAGGTAGTGACACCGAGTGCGCATAAGATTAATCCTATAATTAGACCAATGACAGATGATGATATTGATGATGTATTAGATATTGTTAATAACTGGAGCAGAAATCTTTTTTTTGAAGAAATAAATAATCCTTTTTCATATAACTTTGTGTTAGCATCGAATAATATTATTGTTGGATATTTAAATTTCTGGGTTGTCCCAGATGGAATAGAATTAAATAATATTGCTATACATGAGAATTATAGGGGAAAAGGTTATGGGAAATTGTTGTTACAATTTTTAATTGAATGTGGTAAGGTGTTTAAAAGTGAAAAAATATTTTTAGAGGTTAAGGAAGACAATCTAATAGCTCAAAAATTATATAAAAAGTATGGATTTAAAGAAATTTATATTAGAAAAAATTACTATTCAGATAATAAAGATGCAATTGTAATGGAAAGAAATTTATATGAAATTTCTAAGAACTAAAATTACTGAAATTAAAAGAATTAAAGATTTAATTATCTTAAAAATTCCATTTAAAAATTTTAATATCCTTCCTGGTCAATTTTTTATGATTGGGACAGAGAAATCAAATGTACTTTTAAACCGACCATTTAGTGTTTCTGATTTTAATGGAAAGCTTTTAACATTTAGAATTAAAATGGTTGGAAAATTCACTAAATTTTTAACTAAATTAAAAAGTGGGGATGAAATAAAAATAATCGGACCATGTGGAAATGGTTTATCTTTTGAAGAATTAAAAAAGTACGAAAAAATAATTTTAATAGGTGGTGGGATAGGTATAGCTCCCTTAATTTTCTTTAAAACTTTTTTAAAAAAAAGTATAGATTCATATTTGATTTTTGGCATCCCTTCTAAGAATTATTTATATTTTTTAAATGATATACATTTAGACAATATTATAATTTATACTGAAGATGGTTCTTATGGTAATAAAGGTTTTCCAGTAAATTATCTTGATAAAATAGAAAACGAAAATACCTTGGTTATTGCCTGTGGACCAGAACCTATGTATAAAGCATTATTGAACAAAAACTTTGAAACAAAAGTTTTAGTTGAGCAAAAAATGGCATGTGGTTTTGGGGCATGTTTAGGATGTGTAATAGAAACAATTCATGGATATAAAAGAGTGTGTATAGATGGACCAGTATTTGATTTGCGAGAAATAAAATGGAAGTAAACATAGGAAATTTAAAGTTAAAAAATCCAATAATGACTGCAAGTGGAACATTTGGATATGGTATAGAGTATAAAGATTTTATTGATTTAAATATATTAGGAGCAATTGTAACAAAGGGCATATCTTTAGAACCGAAAATTGGGAATCCTCCTCCAAGAATTTTTGAAGGTAATGGTTATTTGATGAACCATATTGGACTTGAAAATGTTGGAATTGAAGTTTTTCTTAGAGAGAAATTACCTAAAATTGAAAATTTTGATACAAAAATAATAGTAAATTTTTTTGGGAATAGTGAAGACGAATATTGCAAAGTTGCTGATATATTATCTAAAAATAAAAGGATTGATGCTCTTGAAGTAAATATTTCCTGTCCAAATGTAAAAAAGGGGGGATTAGAGTTTGGTTTATTCCCTGACGAAGTATTTAATTTAATTAAAAAAATAAAAAAATTTTGTTCAAAACCTCTATTAGTAAAGATTTCTCCACAAGTTTCCGATATAATAGGTGTAGCTAATGCAATTGAAGAGGCTGGGGCTGATGCAATTACAGCAATTAATACTATTAAAGGTTTACGAATTAATATTGAAAATGAAGAGTATTTTTATGGTGGAATTTCAGGAGAATTTTTAAAACCAGTTGCATTGAGGATAGTGGATGAAATTACAAAACATGTTAACATTCCTGTTATAGGTTGTGGAGGAATTAAAGATTTTAAAGATGTTAAAGAGTTTTTACTTGCAGGTGCAAAAGCTGTACAAATTGGAACATTTAATTTTATTGAACCAGACATTTTACAAAGAATAATCGGAGAATTAGCAGATAATGGATCTGATAAAGAAAATAATATCGGAAATAGAAGATCTTCCTGAACTTCCAAATGTAGCTTTCAAAATTTTACAGAAAATTGATGACAAGGAGATTAATAATGTTGAGTTATCAAAATATATAGAAATAAGTCCAGCCTTATCAATTAAAATCCTAAGAATAATAAATTCTTCTTATTATGGCCTCCCACAAAAAGTAAATTCTCTACCACAAGCAATAGGTTTACTTGGAAGAAAAACAGTAAGAAATTTAGCTTTAACGATTTTTATATTAAAGAAAATAGTTGATAAATATAGCAAAGAGTATATAGTCTGGGAGAATTTAGTTTATAGTCTTATTACAACAAAGTTTTTATCAAAAGTTTCTAAATTAGAAGATAGAAAAGAAGATCTTATTATTACAAATATTTTGATTAATATCCCTTTAATTTTAATATCTTATCTTGATTTAGGGTCTATAGAAATTATTAAAAATTTTTATACAACAAAAAAGAATAAAAAGATTATAGATGCTTATTTAAAAGTTTTATCAGAAAAATGGAATATAGGAGAAAATCTAATTAAAATTTTTCAAGATTTTTATTTATATTGCATTGGAGAAAAAGATGTTGGTTTAGATATTAAATTACTATGTTTTGCTAATAAAATAGCAAATTTCCTTGCATTAAATGGAGAAGACAGTGAAATTCTGCTTAAAGAAATTGCAAATAATTTCCCAAATTTTTCATTTAGTGAGAATTTTTTTCTTTTAATTCAAAAAGAAGCAAATAATATTTTGGAAATTTTTGAGATCCCGGGAGAAAAAGATTTTTATAAAGAAGTATTCATATTTTTTTCTAAGGCAAATAAAAAAATTTCAGATTTATTAATAGAGAAAGAAAAGTTAATTGATGAAATATCAAATGTTAATAATTTGCTAAGTACAGCATTGAATAATTCTCCTTTAGGTGTAATTATTTTTGAAAACGAGGTTGCTTCATTAATCAATGTAAACGCATTAGAAATTTTGGAACTTGATTCAAAAAATTTAAATTTTTCTTTAGATGAGTTTATTGAAAAATATATTGGTAAAGAATTTTTAAATAAAAATTTAGAAAATGTTAAATTAAAATTAGAATTAAAAAATGGCCATCCTGTTGATTTAACATATTTAGGTTATTCTCATTTAGGAAATATAAAAATTGTTTTTTTAAAATCATTAAAAATTGAAAAACAACTCAAAGAAAAGTATTCTGATTTAAAAGAAACATATATTCACATTTTAAATTCAGCAGGAGATGGTATTGTTATAACTGATTTAAAATTAAGAATTTTATATGCTAATACCAAATTTTTAAATATTTTAAAAGAATATTATGGATTTACAAACAATGTTAAAAATAAAAATTTATTAAAAATTTTGAAGTTAAAAGAAGAGGATATATTAAAACTAAGATCAGAATTTGTAAAATTAATAACAGATAATAATTCTGAATTAAGAATCGAAGTTGAAAGTAAATTAAAAAAAATTTTTGAATTAACTTGTACAAAATTTATTTATTCTGGTTCTATTAATGGAATACAATTTATTATAAGAGATATTTCAGAAATAAAAACTTTAAAAGAAGAATCCATAAAGAATCAAGTTGCAATGGAGCTTGCTGGCACCACAGCTCATGAATTGAATCAACCTTTAACCACTCTTACTTTATCTTTAGATGTATTAAAGAAAAAAATAAAAGATGAAGATTTGAAAAAATATCTTGAAAAAATAGAAAGTTCTGTTAATAAAATATCAACAATAGTTAAAAAATTATCTAAAATTACGAAATATGAAACAAAAACTTACTTTGGAAATGGTAAAATTATTTCATTAGACAATGATTAAAATATATTCAGCACTTTTCTGGATAATCTATGGAATAATAACAATCATTTTGGGTAGTTGTATTTTTATATCTTCTATTTTTTTTGATGATAGATTTTTACATAAGATTGGTAAAATATGGGGGAAAATTGCGCTAATTTTAACTTTTACAAAAGTTAATTATCAAGAATTAAGCGATTTTGATAAAAATGATTCATATATAATTATGCCAAATCATCAATCAGCTTTTGATATTTTTGCTCTATTTGCCTATTTACCTTTAGAATTTAGATGGGTATCTAAAAAAGAAAATTTTAAAATTCCTGTAGTAGGTCATGCAATGAAAGTTATGAAAGAAATTTCAGTAGATAGAGGGAATATTAAAGAATTAAAATCAACAATTGAAGCTATGAAAAGGTGTCTTGAAAGAAAAATATCAGTACTTATTTTCCCAGAAGGTACAAGAAGTAAAGATGGTGAACTTTTATCTTTTAAAAAGGGAGGTTTTTTTTTAGCAGTTAATTCAAATAAAAAAATTTTACCTGTTGCAATTTGGGGGACAAAAGATATTAATCAAAGAGGTTCATTGCTTATTCATCCTTTTAAGAAAGTAAATATTTTAATTGGAGAACCAGTAGATTTAAATTATAAGGGGAAAATTGATGATAAAATGATAAAATTTAGAAAAATTCTTAATGATTTAATTGAAAAAGCAAAAAATTCTTGACAAATTTTTTAAAATATTTTACTATACTCCTCACCTTGACGCGGGGTGGAGCAGTCTGGTAGCTCGTTGGGCTCATAACCCAGAGGTCGCAGGTTCAAATCCTGCCCCCGCAACCAAAAAATCATTATGAAATTTTCCAAAATAGAAAAAGAGCTTATAAAGATAGTTCAGGAAGATATCCCTCATTCTTTAACACCTTTCAAAGATATTGGAAAAAAATTAGGTATTCCAGAAGACGAAGTTATAAATACATTAAATTTTTTTAAACAAAATGGTATTATTAGAAGATTTGGTGCTGTCCTTAGACATCAAAAAGCAGGTTTAAAAGAAAATGGAATGATTGTCTGGAATATTCCAGATGACAAAGTGGAAAAAATTGGAAATCAATTTACAAATTTTAAAGAAGTTACTCATTGTTATGAGAGACCACGTTTTGAAGGGTGGGATTACAATGTATATACTATGGTACATGGAAAATCTAAAAGTGAAATTGAAAATTTTGCAAAAAAACTGTCAGAATTATCAGGAATTAAAGATTACAGGATATTATATAGTTTAAAAGAATTTAAAAAATCAAGTATGAAGTATTTTATGGAGGATGTTTAATATGGGGAATAAATCAATAGAACTTTTTGAAATAGCAAATAGATATTTAGTTGGTGGAGTTAACAGTCCAGTTAGAGCATTTAAATCAGTAGGATTGAAACCTTTATTTATATCAAAAGCCAAAGGAAGTAAAATATATGATGTTGATGGAAATGAATATATTGATTATGTTGGTTCATGGGGACCAATGATTTTAGGGCATGCAAATCCTTCAATAATAAATGCCTTAAAAGAACAATTGGAATTTGGAACAAGTTATGGAGCTCCTACAGAAAAGGAGATAGAATTAGCAAAATTGATAATAAAAGCATATCCATCAATAGAAAAGGTAAGACTTGTAAATTCTGGAACAGAAGCTACAATGAGCGCAATTAGACTTGCAAGAGGTTATACTGAGAGAAAAAAGATTATCAAATTTGAAGGATGTTATCATGGACATGGAGATTCAATGCTTGTTAAAGCAGGTTCAGGTGCAACAACTCTTGGAATCCCTGATTCCCCAGGTGTTCCAGAAGAATTAGCTCAACTTACTTTAACAGCAAAATTTAATAATATAGAATCTGTTAAAAGATTAATTTATGAAAATAAAAATGAAATTGCAGCTATTATTTTAGAGCCGATTCCTGGAAATATGGGAGTTGTTGTTCCAGAAATTGAATTTTTAAAAGAATTAAGAGAGATTTGTTCAAATGAAAAAATTATTTTAATATTTGATGAAGTTATGTGTGGTTTTAGAGTTGCTTTTGGAGGGGCACAAGAATTATATGGAATTTATGCAGATATTACAACTCTTGGTAAAATTATAGGAGGTGGATTACCTGTGGGAGCCTATGGTGGTAAAAAAGAGATAATGGAAAAATTGGCTCCTGAAGGACCTGTTTATCAAGCAGGAACTTTATCTGGAAATCCACTTGCTGTTACCGCTGGAATTGAAACTTTAAAACTTCTTCAGGATAAAAAAGTTTATGACAAACTTGAGGAAGCATCAAAATATTTAAATGAAAATATGGAAAATATAGCTAAAAGTTTAAATGTGAAATCCAGCTTTAATAGAGTTGGTTCTATGTTTTCAATGTTTTTTACAGATAAAAAAGTAATAGATTATGAAACCGCTAAAACTTCTGACACTGATAAGTTTGCAAAATATTTTGCGAAAATGCTTAAAAAAGGAATTTATTTAGCTCCAAGTCAATTTGAAGCAGGATTTTTATCAACTGCTCATACAAAAGAAGATCTTGATAAAACATTAAATGCTTTTGAAGAAACTTTAAAAGAGTTATTTGAATAATGGGCTATAGTCTATGGGCAAGAGGCCATAGACTATAACAATGAAAAATGAATAATGAAAAACTAACACTAATATAAGATTGAAGGAGGAAGGAAGAAGGTAGAAGATGCTGAATTATGAAAATGCGAAAAAGCGTAAATGTGTAGATGAGAAAAGAATAATTACGCATAAACTCATTATCGCATCCACGCATATACGCATTTACGGTTATAGGATTATTATTCACGAACAACGAATTACTACGAATTACAATTAATAACAACAAATAACAACAAATAACAATGAGTTAGTATGAATAACAAATTTTTTACACATCTCCACATCTCCGCATCTCAGCATCTATGCATTTACACATTTACGCATATCCGCATCTACACACTTATTGTCTTTTTCCTTTTTATATTCTCTTGTGCTACAAACCCTGTTACAGGAAAAAAAGAGTTAATGCTTATTTCTGAGGGGCAGGAAATTGCAATTGGAAAAAAGTCTGATGCAGAAATTAGAGATGAATATTCAGAGTATAAATTTAAAGATTTAAATAAGTATATTAATGATGTAGGGTATAAATTGACAAAACATGTTCATAGAAAGAATTTAAAATATAAGTTTACAATATTAGATACTCCTGTTGTTAATGCATTTGCAATCCCTGGAGGATATGTTTATGTTACCAGAGGGATTTTAGCTTATTTAAACAACGAAGCTCAGCTTGCCTCTGTTTTAGGTCATGAGCTTGGTCATGTAAATGCAAGACATTCTGCTAATATGATTTCTAAGCAAATATTATTTAATGTTGGTTTGGGGATTGGTTTTGCAATTTCGAAAGATTTTAGGAAATATGCAGGACTTGTTGGACTTGGTGGAAATTTATTGTTCCTTAAATTCAGTAGAAATGATGAATATCAAGCAGATGAACTTGGTGTAGAGTATGCTACATTAGCAGGATATAATACCTATGAAATGGCAAAGTTTTTTGAAACACTAAATAGATTATCACATGAACAAAAATATTCTTTACCAGAGTTCTTATCAACTCATCCATCTCCTCCCCATAGGATAAAAAGGGTTATAAAATTAACAAAATTATGGCAGAGTAAAGTAAATTATAAGAGATTTATTATAGGGAAGAAAGAATATTTAATGCATATAAATGGGATTTTATTTGGAAAGGATAAAAGGAATGGATATGTAGACGGACATCAATACTATCATCCAAATATGAGATTTACTTTCAAATTTCCAAAAGGTTGGAAACTGATAGATACAAGAAAATATATTTTAATTACAAATAAAAAAAATAAAAATGTTCAAATTTTAATAACTTTAAGCAGAGAATCTCTTGATAGAACCATTTCTAATTTTTTGAAAAAGACAAAAGGTATTGTTCTCTCATATAAAGAAATTAGAATAAATGGATTTAATGCTGTAAAAATTATAGAAAAGGTTAAATTAAATGGTGGTTATGCAATAATTCAAACATTTTTTATTAATTTTAAAGGTTATATATTTGGATTTTATGGAATTTCACCAATTTTAAGTTATAACTTATATCGTAAAAAATTAACCATTCCAGCTTTAACCTTCAAAGAATTAAGAGATAAGAAAAGGATAAATGTTAAAAATACATACATAAAAATAATAAATATTAAAAAAGAGATTATATTAAAAGAATTGATGTTGAAATACAATATCCCTCAGAAATATCATAAAAAAATTGCACTTATAAATAATATATCTTTAAATTCCCACCTTAAAAAAGGTGATCTTTTAAAAATAATTATTGAAAAATAGTAAAAAGCTTTGTGAAAGATTTAATTATTTTGAATTTATTTAAAAATTTCTTGACAAATTTTAATTAATACACTAATGAAACTGAGCTAAAATATTAAAATAATTAAATTTTTTAATTAATATGCAATGAAATTAGAACAATGTTATTGTAGAAGTTACAATAGTTGTATAGACATTTTTGAAGTAATATATTTGTTTTTAAAAAAATATTTTAAAAAAACAAAAGGAGGTTATCATGCCTAAATTACCACCAAGAGAAGTTCCATCTGATTTAGAGATTGCTCAAGCTCATATGAAGTCAGGAAAAATGAAGAAAGCAATGGATTTAGCAAAGGAAATTGGATTCAAAGAAGAAGAAGTTGAGTTATATGGCCATTACAAAGCAAAAATTGATTTTATGAAAGTTCTTGACAGATTAAAAGATGAGCCAGAGGGAAAATTGATTGATGTTACTGCAATCACTCCTACACCACTTGGTGAAGGTAAAACAGTTACATCAATAGGAATGACAGAGGCTTTAAATTATTATTTAAGAGAAGTAAAAGGGAAAAAGGGAGAAAGGGATAGATGTTTTGTCTGTTTAAGAGAACCATCAATGGGGCCTGTTTTTGGAATTAAAGGGGGTGCTGCTGGTGGAGGATATTCACAGGTGGTACCAATGGAAGATTTAAATTTGCATTTTACAGGAGATATTCATGCAGTATCAATTGCACACAATTTATGTGCAGCATATCTTGATAATAGAATTAGGTTGAATGAACTTGATATTGATATTTTTAATATCCCATGGAGAAGAGTAGTAGATGTTAATGACAGAGCTTTGAGAAACATTGTAATAGGTTTAGGAGGAAAACTTGATGGAGTGCCAAGAGAAAGTGGTTTTGATATATCCGTTGCATCAGAAGTTATGGCAATACTAGCTCTTGCAACAGATTTAAAAGATTTAAGAGAAAGAATTGGAAGAATTATTGTTGCTTACGATAAATCTGGAAAACCAATTACTGCAGAAGATGTTGGTGTTGCGGGGGCAATGACTGTTCTTATGAAAGATGCTTTAAAACCAAACTTAATTCAAACTCTTGAAGGAAATCCAGCTTTTATTCATGCAGGTCCATTTGCAAATATCGCTCATGGTAACAGTTCAATTATTGCTGATAAAGTAGCTGTTAAAATGGCTGATTATGTAATTACAGAAAGTGGATTTGCTGCTGATCTTGGTATGGAAAAATTTATGGATATTAAATGTAGATATTCAGGAATTATCCCAAGATGTGTAATTTTAACATGTACAGTAAGAGCATTAACAATGCATGGATTCCCAAATGAAAAACTTATTGGTTTAAATGCTCAACAGTTGGTTAAATTAATTAAGGAAGAAGGTGACTTAAAAACATTAGAAAAAGGATGTGCAAACCTTGCAAAACATATTGAAAATGCAAAATATTTTGGTGTCCCTGTAGTTGTTACAATTAATAGATTTAAAGATGATACAGATGAACAACATGAGGTAATAAGAAAGGTTGCACTTGAGGCAGGTGCTCATGCATGTTATCCAATTGAAGTTTGGATGCATGGTGGAAAAGGAGCTGTTGAAGCTGCTGAAGCAGTTATTGATGCAGCTGATAATTTTGATCCAAAGAACTTTAAATTTCTTTATCCATTGGAAGCACCAATTAAAGAAAAAATTGAAACTATTGCAACTAAAATGTATAATGCTGATGGTG
>JALVYZ010000246.1 GCA_027037705.1 bacterium
AAAAATGTAAAAAGAAATGTTGTGGGAAATATATTAAAGGGAGAACTAAAATTAAATACTTAATAATATTTATCTTTGCAGGTAAATTTTTAATAATAAATTGAAATCCATATGCAGATATAAATGCATAAAATACAAGCATTGGTATAAAATATTGATTACCTGAAATATACAATGAATCTATACTTAATTTTTTTTCACTAAAAGTAAAATATGCAAGTAATACTGAATAAGAAAAAAACGCTAATAAGAAATACCAAAATAATCTTTTACTTTTCTTCCATAAAAAAAAACAACCCAGAAAAAAAAAGAAAAAAGAAAAATACTGGAATTGTCTTGAAAGTAGAATAAAAATATTTTTAATAGCATAATACCATTTTTCTAAATCTACTGAAAACAATGATTTTGCTACATCAACACTTGAAGATTTTCCATAGGCTTTTCTTAAAATAGTATGAAATAATAAAGATAAATTAGGTGAAGGAGACATATTTAAAAGAGTATCTTTACAGCTCCTTATCATAAGATACACTACATTTAAAGAACCTAAAAAAAACAAAAACAAAGAAAACAAAAAATTTCTAATAAAATTTCTAAAATGTAAAATAATTACTAATAAAAGTGGGATTATTAAAAAAAAAGTTGTTTGATGAAGACCTAATGATAAACCTAATAAAAAAGATATAATAAATTGATATTTCACATTGTATTCATATAAGCTTTTATATCCAATAAAAAAAATAATAAAAATCAAAAAAGTATTTAATGGATAAAATTTTGCAACACAAGCTTGACTTACGAATGAATACGAGGAAAGCAATAAGAAAACATAAAAAAGTTGAGTAGATAAATTAAATCGTTCTTTAATTTCTAAAAACTCACAACCCAAAATGAGCAATGATGTAGCAATAAAACTTGAAACAAGCACAACTTTTAATGGAATATTTCCAAATGGCAAAAAAGTAAAAAACTTTGATATTAATAGATAAACAGGATATCCTGAAGGATGGGCAATACCAAGACCATAAGAAGCTGCAACAAGTTCTCCTGCATCCCCTGTATTAATTGTTTTAGATTGTAAATAAAAAAAAACAAAAAAAAATAGGGGATATAAAATCCCCCATTTAATTTTTGAGTTATATTTTATTATCATTATTACCAAATACTCTCATCAACTCCACCCTTACCTGAATCATAAGTTACAACCTTATTATATACTGTATTAGAAATTGAGAATGAAAAAGTATTACCAGCTTCACCATAATTCAAAAAAGAATTATTTCTACTTAATGTAAATGTATCACCGTTATCAAAACCTACTATGTCACCATCACTTAAGCTAGATGGATAACTTCCTGTATCTGCAAAATAAGCTTCTATACTATTTGCAATATTTTTAGCATCTGAAACTGCAGAAGCTTTTGCCGCTCTCTCTTTGTATTTGTTGTACTGAGGAATAGCAATAGCAGCTAAAATTCCTATAATTGCAACAACTACTAATAGCTCAATTAATGTAAAACCTTTTCTTTCTTTTAATTTTTTTCTTAAATCTGATATCATTTTTCCCTCCTTTTTTATTTTTTAGCTTTTTTAATCTATATCTAATTAAAAATAAAAAATCAAGAAAAATTTTTGTTTATTATAGCTCTCTCTAATTCAAAGATTTGTTCTTCTATTCTTAAATCGTAATCGCCAAAATTGGTTTCTATTATACAACCACCTGGAGTAATTTCAGTACTTTTTTCAATTTCTAAATTCTTTACATTATATAAATCCTTTAATTCATTCATTTTATTAAAAATAAATTCAAATTGTGATGTATTTAACTTTATCTTTAAATAACTCTTATCAACAATTTTTTCAAGAGCTATTTTTAGATTTTCAAGTAGAATTTCATTTTTAAAAACTTCTAACTCTTTCTTAATAATCTTTTCAGCAAACTTCACAATTAACTTTCCTAATTTATTTCCATTCTCTTTAACAACTTTATTTTCAAAATTAGCTAAATTCATTATTAACTCTTTTAATTCTTCAATTCTCTTTTGAACTTCCTCTTTTCCTTCTTCAAATCCTTTTTTAAATCCTTCGTCAAAACCTTCATTATAAGCCTGTTGTCTTATATTTTCATATTGCTTTTGCGCATCTTCTAATATCTTTTCGGCTTCTTTTTTCTTTTCTTTAATATAATTAAAGATTTCACTTTCAGCGTCCTGTTTTTTCTTTTTATAATATAATTCAATACTTTTTTGATAATCCTCTTTTGTCAGCTCACCTTCTTCTGAAAACAAATTTTTAAATTTTTCTTCTTTTTCAACATTAAATTCAGGAATAAATTCTCTTTTAATATTAAAATTGGATAATGGATCCTTTTGACTTTTTATTACATTATCTGACTCATCAAAATTAATAAATTGAAAAGGTTTTATATTTTTAGACAACTACTTCACCTCCTCCTTTAGCAATAACAATTTTACCCTCATCAGCAAGTCTTCTTGCAACTTGAATTATATTCTGTTGAGCCTGTTCAACATCAGACAATCTTACAGGTCCCATTGTTTCAAGGTCTTCTTTTATCATTTCAGCAGCTCTCTTTGACATATTACTAAATATTTTTTCTTTAACTTGATCACTTGCTGCTTTAAGTGCAAGTAATAAATCTTCATTACTAACTTCTTTAAGTATTGTTTGTATTCCTCTATCATCAACATGAATAAGATCTTCAAATACAAACATTTTCCTTCTAATTTCTTCTGCTAATTCAGGCTCTTTCTCTTCAATCTCTGCCATTACTTTCTCTTCAACTTCTTTTGGCACATTATTCATTATTTCTGCAACAGGCTCAATTCCTCCAACCTGATGAGATTCTGTTCCACCAGCTGATTTAACTTCTTCTTCTAAAGCATCTTCTAATTCTTTTACTACTTCAGGGGATACTGTTTCTAATTTTGCAATTCTTAATATAACATCTGGCTGAAGACTTTCTGGGAGAAAAGATAAAGTTTTAGCTGCCTGTTGCGGATCTAAATGAGCTAAAATAACAGCTATTGTCTGAGGATGCTCTGATTTAATAAAATTTGCAATCATTTTAGGATCAACATTTAACAAAGTATAAAAAGGCTGTTTGGATAATGGAGTTCCAACTTTTTTTATTAATTCGGCAGCTTTCTCTTTACCAAAGGCTTTTTCAAGAATATTTTTTATATTATCAATTCCAACACCAATAGAATGTTCTTCCCCAAGTTCTTTTAAGAATTCATTTGCTATTTCATCAATTTCTTTTGGAGATAATTCTCCTAATAGAGCCATCTCGTTACTGAGAGCATGTAACTCATATTCATTCAATTTTCTTAAAATTTTTGCAGCATTTTCTTCACCAATAGCTAATAATAGCGCTGCAGCTTTTCTCTTTTTTGAATAACCTTCCTGATTTTTTTGTGGCATTAAGTTCTACTCCTTAACCATTCTTTTATTAATCCTACAACTTTATCAGGATCCTCATCTAATAACTTAACTATTTTATCTTTTGGTTTTAACTTTTTCTCTTTTTTAACTTCAAACTCTTCTTTAACACCTTCTGAAATCTCTTCTTCTCTTTTTAAGATTTGTCTCTCTATCTCTTCAACTGTCTTTGGTATTTCTGTAACAACTTCAGGTGGTTGAATCCTCTGTAATAAAATTTTTAATATTGGCTTTATTATAAAGAAAAATATAATAAATATTATTAAAATAGTCAAACCATATTTTACACCCATCATAATCAAAGATGTTAATTTCTCTTTTTTTAGCTCTTTATTTAATTTTTCAATTTCATTATAATTAAATGCAACATTTGCTATTTCTATTTGATCCTTTCTATTTGGATCAAATCCAATTGCTTTTTTTACAATTTCTTTAAAAACTTCCATTTCTTTTGGAGAACGAGGGATATATTCTTTTACAGTTTTTTTACCTTTTTTTACCTCTTTATAAGTTCCATCTACCAGAACAGCGACAGACAATCTTTTAATTACTCCAATAGGTTTTTCTGTGTGGCTTACAATTTTACTAACTTCATAATTTACAATTTCGTGTTCTTTATTCTTTGCAAGAGGTAAGATTGAACCACCCTTTTTCTTTTGTTGAACCATTACAGATGGAACATTGGACGCAACACCTGGAATCCCACCTTTTACCTGATTCTGTGCATAAACTTTTTCTACATCTTTTTCATGACTTCTTTCTGCAACATTTTCTGGATCAAAAATTTCTTTTGTTTCTTTCATTTTAGTAAAATCTAAATCTGCATTTACTCTTACAACAACTTTTCCTCTACCAACAACTTTTTCCAACATAGATTGAATTTCTCTTTTATAATAATTCTCAACTCTTTTTTTATATTCAATTTTTTTCTGCACTCCTGCTGTTACATCTTCATTTTCTTTCAATTTATCTGTTAAAACATTCCCTAAATTATCTAATACTACTACATTATCAGGTTTTAATCCTTCAATACTATTTGCTACTAAATTTACAATTGCTTTTATCTGTTCAACTTTTAATGTTGAATAACCTGGCTCATAAGTAATAATAACAGAAGCAGTTGGAGGATTTTGTTCATCTTTAAATAAACTTTCTTTTGGTGTAACAATGTGAACTCTTGCAGTTTTTATACCTCTAATTGTCTCAATTGACCTTGCAAGCTCGCCTTGAACTGCTCTCATATAATTTATTTTTTGAACAAATTCTGTTACTCCAAAACTTGTTTTGTCAAAAATTTCAAATCCAACTCCACTTCCTCCTGGAATTCCAGATTTAGCTAACATCATTCTAATTTCATATACTCTACTTTTTGGAACTTTTATTGTTCCAGTACGTTCATCTATTTTATAACTAATTCTATTTTTCTTTAAAAATTCTATAATTTCACCAGATTGTTCCATTGGAATATTATAATATAAAGCCACATAATTTCCAGAGCCTTTATAGGAAATAAATATAATAGAAGATGTTATCAAAAACATTATCAATCCCAAAATAATTATCTTTTTTGTCATTGAAAGTTCATTAAACTTCTTTAACAAGTTTTGTAATTGTTCCATTATATTACCCCCTGCTATAATTAAACCTGCATTCTCATAATATCTTGATATGCCTGTACTAACTTATTTCTTATCTGTAAAAACAATTGCAAAGACACATCAGCTTTCTCCATTGCTAATACAACCTTTGTAATATCTTTTTCCTCTCCTTTTAAAAATCTTTCTATTGTTTTATCAGAATCAATTTGTTTTTCATTCACATCATCAATATAATTTTTTATTAAATCCATAAAATTACTATCTTTTTTTTCTGTTTTCTTATTCTCATTTATAATTGTAGTTAATGGATTATTACTAATTTGATTAATCATAATTACCTCCTTATACTCTTAAAATATCTATTGTTCTTGAAACCATATCCTTAGCACTTCTCATAACTTGCACATTTGCTTCATAACTTCTTGAAGCATTAATTAAATTTACCATTTCTTCCATTAGGTTTATATTTGGCATTTTGACATACCCATCTTTATCTGCATCAGGATTAGAGGGATCATATTTTAATATTGGAGGTCTGTTGTCTTCAACTATATTTTTAACTTTTACTGTTTCTAATTCTAATTGATTTGCAAAACTATTTTTATTTTCAATAGGAGAAGCTTCAAAAACAACATCTTTCCTTTTATATGGTCCTCCTTCAGGAGTACGAGTAGTATTAATATTTGCAATATTACTTGAAATTACATTAATTCTTAGTCTTTCTGCACTCATACCACTTGCTGAAATATTAAATGCAGTTAAAAAACTCATTATTTACCTCCTTGAGTGATTGAATCTTTTAACATTCTAACTTTTTTAGTAAAAATTTGAATATACGAATTATAAAGCAATTGATTTTTTGCCATTTTAGCCATTTCTCTATCAAGGTCAACATTATTGTTGTCATTCCCTATAACAGTACTATTACATTCCTCTATTTTAACTGAATTTAAATCTGAAGAGTTGTTGGATAATGATATGTGTTTGGAATTTGTTGTTTCTAATTTTAATTTTGAGTCAGGTGTCAAAATTTTATTAAATTCTTTTTCAAAGTCAAGATTTTTACACCTATAATTTGGAGTATTGATATTAGCAATGTTAGAGCTTATAACATCATGTTTTATTGCTCTTAATCTCATTGCTATGGAAAGTTCTTTTAAGATATCCATCATTGCCTCCACTTCCTTTTTAAAGAGTGAAAGCAATAATTGTTCCAAAAAAAAAGCCCTGCCATTTGGCAGGGCTTTTAAAATCTTAAAAATTTTATTATTTTAAATATTTCTATTCTTTTTCAATATTTTCTTGCTCTGAAGAAACTTCCTCCTCTTTATTAGCTTCTTTTACTTCTTCAGAAGGTTTAATTTCTGTTTCTAATTTCTCTTTTAACTCTTCAACTTCTTTTGGTTTAACTTCTTTTTTATCTTTTGAAGTTTTTTCAATCTCTTCTTCAACAAACATAATATAAGCCATTGGAGCAGCATCACCAGCTCTAAATCCAGCCTTTACTATTCTTGTGTAACCTCCAGGTCTATCCTTGTATTTAGGAGCTATCTCATCAAATAATTTTCTAACTGCTTTTTTATCATCTAATCTTGCAACTGCCAATCTTCTTGCATGCAAAGTGCCTTTTTTCCCAAGTGTAACAAGCTTTTCAACAAATCTTCTTAAATTTTTAGCTTTAGCAAGAGTTGTTTTTATTTTACCATTTTTAATTAGTGCTTTAGCAAGATTCCTATAATTAGCTTTTGCATGATCTGAATCTGTTCCCATTCTCTTTGATAATACTCTATGTCTCATTATTCCTCTCCTTCATTTTGCTGAAGTAATACTTTATTTGGGTCAAATCCTTCAATTTTCATTCCTAAAGACAAACCTAACTCTTTTAATTTATCTTTTATATCATTTAATGACTTTCTACCAAAGTTTTTAGTTGCAAGCATCTCTGCTTCTGTTTTTTGAACAAGCTCACCTATAAGTCTAATATTAGCTTTTCTTAAACAATTAGATGCTCTTACAGAAAGCTCAAGCTCATCAACTGGCCTGTAAAGATGCTTCATAACTTCTTTGCTTAATTGACCTGCCTCTTCGTCTTTTTGTTCTTCTTTTTCTTCTTTTGGCGGCTGAACAGCATTTTCATCAAAATTAATAAATATACTTAATTGATCCTGCAATATTTTAGCAGCAAATGCTAAAGCATCTTCTGGTTTTACTCCACCTTTTGTCCATATTTCTATTGTTAGTTTATCATAGTCAGTTTTTTCTCCTATTCTTGCATCTGAAACATTATACGCAACTTTTAAAATTGGAGAATAAATTGCATCAATTCCAATTGTGCCTATTGGCAAATTTTCTTTTCTTTCATAGGCTGGCTCATATCCTTTACCCATTCTAACTGTTAATAAAGCTTTTATCTCTCCATCTTCATCTAAAGTTGCAATATGTTGCTCTGGATTCAAAATTTTTACACCACTTACAGTCTCAATGTCTCCAGCTGTAACTTCTTTTGGACCTTTTACATTTAATTTTAAAATTTTATCTTCATCATCTTCCATATGGACATACACTTGCTTTAAATTTAATATTATTTCTGCAACATTTTCTTTAACCCCAGGGATTAAATCAAATTCGTGCATTACCCCTTCAAATTTTACATCTACAATAGCACTTCCTTGAATTGATGACAATAAAACTCTTCTTAATGCATTTCCAAGAGTAATACCATACCCTCGTTCAAGTGGTTCTATTATAAATTTGCCATATTTATCAGGCTCATTAGAAGGCTCTTTTATAATATTTTTTGGTTTTACAAGTTCTGTCCAGTTACGATATATCATTAAAATCCTCCCATTATTTTGAATAAAGCTCTACAATTAATTGTTCATTTACTGGTAAAATAATCTCTTCTCTTTGAGGCAATCTCTTTACAGTCCCTTTCATTGCTTCTCTATCTACTTCAAGATATTCAGGCACACTTCTTCTCTGTGTAGAAGCTAAAATATCCTTCATAAATTCTGTTTCTTTAGTCTTTTCTCTAATCTCAATTACATCACCTTCTTTTACTAAAAAAGAAGGGATATTAACTTTTTTTTCATTAACTAAAACATGGTTATGCCTTACAAATATTCTCGCTTCTCTCCTTGTTCTTGCAAAACCCATTCTGAATACGATATTATCAAGCCTTCTTTCTAACAATTGTATTAAATTATCACCAGTAATACCTTTCATTGTATCAGCTTTTTCAAAATATCTCCTAAATTGATTTTCACTCATTCCATAGATTCTTTTTAACTTCTGTTTTTCTCTTAACTGTAATCCATATCCTGTTAATTTAGTTCTCTTCTGCCCATGTTCACCTGGTGGATAACTTCTTTTTTCAAAAGCGCATTTAGAAGAGTAGCATCTATCTCCTTTTAAAAATAGCTTTACACCTTCTCTTCTACATAACCTACAAACTGGACCTGTATATCTTGCCAAAATTAACCTCCTAAGTATAATATTTTATTATTAAAATTAAACTCTTCTTCTCTTTGGTGGTCTACATCCATTATGAGGTATTGGAGTTATATCTCTAATACTTGTTATTTGCAAGCCAGCTGCTTGAAGTGCTCTTATCGCACTTTCTCTACCTGCTCCTGGTCCTTTCACCAATACGCCAACTTTTTTTAAACCCATATCAAGTGCTTTTTTTGCTGCTTCAGTTGCTGCAAGTTGTGCTGCGTATGGTGTACTTTTTCTTGAACCTTTAAACCCTACACTTCCTCCACTTGCCCATGTTAAAACATTACCCTGTTTATCTGTAATTGTTATAATAATGTTATTAAAAGTTGACTTTATATAAGCTCTTCCTTCATCAATATTTAATTTTTGAATTTTTTTCCTTGTGCCTCTTTTTTTTCTCGCCATCTGTCTCCTCTTAATTTTTATTTTTTACCAGCTTTTTTCTTTTTAGCTATTGCAGCGCCTCTTGGTCCCTTTCTTGTTCTTGCATTTGTTCTTGTTCTCTGTCCCCTTACAGGTAGACCTCTTTTATGTCTTAATCCTCTATAACATCCTATTTCTATAAGTCTTTTAATATTTTGCGTAATCTCTTTTCTTAACTCACCTTCAACTTTAAAATTGTCATCAATATATCTTCTAATTTTATTAATATCTTCCTCGCTTAAATCTTTAGTTCTAATATCAGGATCCACTCCAGTAGCTTGTAAAATCTGTTTTGCTCTACTTCTTCCAATACCAAAAATATAAGTTAATGCAATTTCTATTCTTTTATTTCTTGGTAAATCAACTCCAGCTATTCTTGCCATTTTTCCTCCCTCTAACCCTGTCTCTGTTTATGTTTTGGATTTTCACAAATTACTCTTACAATTCCTCTTCTTTTAATAATTTTACATTTATTGCATATTTTTTTTACACTACTTCTAACTTTCATTTTATACTCCTTATATTAAATTATTTATTGTATCTATAAACAACTCTTCCCCTTGACAAGTCATATGGTGAAAGCTCTAATTTTACCTTATCTCCAGGCAAAATTTTTATATAATGCATTCTCATTTTACCAGAAATATGTGCCAAAACTTCATGCCCATTTTCAAGTTTCACTTTGAACATTGCATTAGGTAAAGTCTCTAAAACTACTCCATCTACTTCTATTGCATCTCCTTTAGCCATCTATACCCTCCTAAACTAAAGTGATGGTGTTTTATTTAATTTTTTACTATCACCACCACTATCACTAACACTTTATAAAGTTAAAATATCAGGTCCATTATCTGTCACTGCAACAGTATGTTCAAAATGGGCACTCAGTTTTCTATCTCTTGTAACAGCAGTCCAGCCATCCTTTAAAATATCAACTTCAAAAGTT
The DNA here is from genome assembly GCA_027037705.1 of bacterium. GTDB lineage: Bacteria > DYJV01 > DYJV01 > DYJV01 > JALVYZ01 > JALVYZ01. The sequence goes on from JALVYZ010000246.1 coordinate 9,925, forward strand.
CCCTCATTTACCATAGGTTCTATTGCAATTACAAGTCCTTTTTTTATAATTACACCATTATTTGGATCTCCAAAATTTGGGACTTGAGGTTCTTCATGGAGATTCCTTCCTATTCCATGCCCTACAAACTTTCTAACAACAGAAAATCCATATTTTTTTACTGTTTTTTCAACTGTGTCAGAGAGCTTCCCTAATCTATTTCCAATCACTGCTTGATTAATTGCATTATCTAAAGCTTCTTTTGTTGCTTTTACAAGTTTTAATTTTTTTTTATTTGGCTTTCCTACAATTTTTGTAAAAGCAGCATCACCATAAAAACCTTTATATTCAACACCAAAATCTATTTTAACTAAATCACCTTTTTTTATAATTTTTTTAGAAGAAGGTATTCCATGCACAACTTCTTCATTTAATGATACACACACTGATTTTGGAAAACCCCCATATCCTTTAAAAGCTGGTCTTGCTTTATATTTTTTACAAAGTTTTTCAGCTTCTTTATCAAGCTCTATTGTTGGTAATCCCTCTTCTATTTTATCATATAAAACATTTAAAACTTCTCTAACAATCTTGCAGGCATCTCTTATCTTCTCAATTTCTAATTCTGATTTATAATATATCATTTGGAAGAAAGTATTGCATCAATTTGAGCAAAAATCTCGTCAATATTTCCTACACCATTAACCTTTTTTACTTTATCTTTATAATAATCAATTAATGGTTGAGTTTGTTCATTATAAACCTTAATTCTATTTCTAACTGTTTCTTCTTTATCATCATCTCTCTGATAAAGCTCACCACCACATTTATCACAAACTCCTTCTTTTTTTGGTGGATTATAAATTATATGATAAACAGCACCACAATCTTTACACATTCTTCTGCCTGTAATTCTTCTTACCAACTCTTCATCTGGAACATCTATACATATTACATAATCAATTTGAGAATTCATCTCTTTTAACATCTCATCAAGTGCAACAGCTTGTTTAACAGTTCTTGGAAATCCAT
>JALVYZ010000247.1 GCA_027037705.1 bacterium
ATTATTAATGGGATAATATAAGCAACTTCTCTTATATTTAAATCAGGAAGTTTCATAATTTTTTCATCTTCAAGAGGTCCAAAAAATGCCCTTTGATACATCCATAACATATACATAGCTCCTAAAACTGTGCCAGTAGCAGCAATAACAGCATACCAGATATTTGCTTTAAATATTCCTAAATACAACAAAAATTCACCAATAAAACCATTTGTTCCAGGAAGGCCAACTGATGCTAACATTGCAATCATAAAAAATGTTGCAAATAATGGCATCTGTTTAGCCACACCACTATAATCTTTTATCCATCGAGAAGAATATCTTTCAAATAGAGTTCCTAATAATAAAAAGAGTGCAGCCATTATAATTGTATGATTTAGCATCTGGAAAATAGCACCTTGAACTGATTGAATTGTAAGTAAAAATAAACCTAAAACAATTACAGCAAGGTGAGCAACTGATGAATAAGCAATTAACCTTTTCATATCTTTTTGAGCAATTGCAATTAATGAAATATAAACTACTGCAACTAATGTTAAGAATGCAATTACAGGAGTAAATTTTAATGAAGCATCAGGGAATAATGGTAATGCAAATCTATAAAATCCATAAATTCCCATTTTTGATAAAATAGCTGCTAATAAAACAGTTCCTGCAGTTGGTGCATTGACATAAGTATCTGGCTGCCATGTGTGGAATGGAATAATCGGAACTTTTATTGCGAAAGCCAAGAAAAATGCTAAATAAAGCCACATTTGTGTTTTTACAGGTAAATGTAATCTATAAAGTTGTAAAATATCAAAATTCATCTTAGAGTTTAACCAGTATAATGTAAATATCGCAACTAACATTATTACTGAACCAACCATTGTATATATATAAAATTTTAATGTAGCATAAATCTTTTTATGATCTCCCCAAATTCCAATTAAGAAATACATTGGAATTAACATTACTTCCCAGAATAAATAAAATAGTACTAAATCTAATGCTACCAGTGCACCTATAACACCTGTTTCTATAAATAAAATACATAAGAAATATTCTCTTGCATATTTTTCAACACCCCATGAAGCAACAATACAAATAAAAGTTATAATTGTTGTCAATGTAATTAAATACATGCTTACAGCATCTACACCTAAAAAATATTGTATTCCAAGAGACTTTATCCATTGATATCTTTCAACAAATTGAAAGACATTACCATTAGACTGATATGCAAAAAATAGGTATAATCCTAATAATAAATTTAAAAAAGCAAAAAAAGCACTAATTAATTTTGCACCACCAGAATTTTCTCTTTGAATTCCAAGTAGTGTTATTGCTCCTACTAAAGGCAAAAAAGTTAAAATAGTTAAAATATGGTTTGTAATAATTTCCATAATCGGTTCCTCCTATCCTGCAAATCCTGTAAAATAAAAGATAGTTATCAATATTCCCAATATTGTAGCAACAACATAAAATTGTATATTACCAGTCTGAATATATCTTAATGCTCCACCAACTCCTCTAACAAATCCATAAATTACTCTAACAGCACCATCAACAATAAGTTCGTCCCATATCATCCATAAAATTTGGCCTGCAAAATATAATGGCCAAGCAATTAAACCCTCGTAAATTTCATCTACATACCATTTGTTATAGATTAATCTATACAATAATGGAAATTTCTTTGTAAGTTTTTCTGGTAATTCTCTATTTTTAATATACATTACATAAGCTACATAAATACCCAATAGAGCAACTATTACAGCAATTATCATTAATAAATATTCAGCACCTAAAGACATATGATGTTCAACTTCATGTATTTTTTCTCCATGTTTTGAGCCTATTTCAAAGCATGGTGCAAGAAAATTCCATATTCTATTTGACCCACCTAATGCTTCTGGGACCCCAATATATCCACCAAATATTGATAAAAGAGCTAAAACTATCATAGGCACTGTCATTGATGGAGGTGACTCATGAATATGCTTTTCTACTTCTGGTTCAACTCTACTTTCTCCATGAAAAGTTAAAAATAAGACTCTAAACATATAGAATGATGTCATACCTGCTGTTATTGTTCCTAATGCCCATAAGAAATAATATCCATTTTCAAATGCTTTACCTAAAATCATATCCTTACTGAAAAATCCTGAAAAGCCTGGAATTCCAGAGATAGCTAAACATGCAATTAAAAAAGTCCAATATGTAATAGGTAATTTATCTTTAAGTCCTCCCATTTTTCTCATATCCTGTTCACCACTTAAAGCATGAATTACACTTCCAGCGCCAAGAAAGAGTAATGCTTTAAAAAATGAATGAGTAACAATGTGAAAAACACCTGCTGCAAATGCATATACACCAACTCCTAAAAACATATAACCTAATTGTGATATTGTAGAATAAGCAATGACCTTCTTAATATCTGTTTGAGCTAAAGCCATTGTAGCTGCATAAAATGCTGTGACTCCACCCACAATTGCTACAACATATAGAGCCAATGGTCCATGTTTATATAAAGGAGCACATCTTGCCACCATATAAACACCTGCTGTAACCATTGTTGCAGCGTGAATTAATGCTGAAACTGGGGTTGGACCTGCCATTGCATCAGGTAACCAAACATATAGAGGGATCTGAGCTGACTTTCCAGTTGCACCTATAAAAAGCAATATCCCAACTGCAGTTGCAATGGCTACTGGAATAAATTTAACATGCATAAAAATTTCGTAAAAATTTAAAGTATATATTCCAGTTTTTCTGCCAAGAGTAAAGAAAAGCAAAAACATTCCTAATAAAAATCCAAAATCACCAATTCTATTATAAATAAAAGCTTTTTTACCTGCACTTGCAAATTCTTTATTTTCAAACCAAAAACCAATCAATAGATATGAACATACTCCAACGCCTTCCCATCCAAGAAACATTAAAACGAAGTTATTAGCTAAAATAAGATTAATCATTGAAAACATAAATAGATTTAAATATGTAAAATATCTGTAATATCTTCCTTCATCATGAATCATATAACCTATAGAATACACATGTATTAAAAATCCAACTCCTGTTACAAATAAAGCCATTGTAATTGACAATGGATCAACTAAATAAGCTACATTTATTGAAAGTTCACCTGATGTGAACCAATTATACACAACTATTTCAAAATGCCTATGGTCTGGTGGTAAATTTAACAATTCTCTGAATATCATCCAAGCAACTATAAAACATAACGCAATTGCAGAACATGCAATCCAATGGATTATACTTTTCGAAATTTTTTCTAATTTTGCTCCCAATATTCCATTTATTAAAACTCCAATCAATGGAAAAAGTGGAATCAACCAGACTTTTGCAATCATTATATCAACTCCTTTTGAAAATTAATGTTTTAATAAATTTAATTTTATTGTATCAATATTCCCTTTTTGTCTAAATAAAACAACAAACAATGCTAATGCTACTCCAGCTTCTGCTGCTGCTATTGCAAGTACAAATAATACAAACATCATACCATCAATATTTTTCAAAAAATGTGAAAAAGCAACAAGCATAAGATTAGCTGAATTTAACATTAACTCAATACACATAAAGACAATAATAAGGTTTCTTCTAACAATTACTCCAACAGCTCCTACTGAAAATAAAAATAATGATAAAAAAATTAATACTGCAGGACTATGCATTTTCCCTACTCTCCTTTATTTTTTTCTTTTTTTGCAAGATATACAGCTCCAGCAATGCCAGCTAATAAAAGAATAGATACAACTTCAAATGGCAAAACAAATTTCGTAAATAATTTATATGCTATATAATTTACACTACCAAATCTTTCTGGAATACTTTTCCAATCAAATCCTTCCCATCCTGTTAAATGAACCATTCCATATTTTACAGCTTGAATAAAAAAGATAATTACAAAAAATATTCCTACTATCTGAAATAATCTCAATCTATATCTTTTTTTAATCTCTTCCTCTATACTTGTAAGCATAATTACATAAACTATTAACATCATAATTGCACCAGCATATACTATAACTTGAATAGCTGCTAAAAAATCAAATCCAAGAAGTAAGTATATAACAGCAGTGCAAAATAGGGTTGAAACCATCCATAATGCACTATGAATAGGATTTTTTACACATATAATGGCAATTGCAGAACCCATTGCAAAAACAACAGCCATAAAAAATATAATTACATCCATTTTATGCTCCTTGTATAATTTTGAGGCTGAAGGTTGAAGGACGAAGGTTGAAGAACAATTATATTTTTTAATTTGTAAAAAAAACTTCTACCTTCCACCTTCTACCTTCCACCTTATTTTTTATAAGTCATACTCAACTTTTCTGGTTCTTCTAAAGTTTCTTTTTCAAGATAAAATTTTTCTTTTTCATAACCTGTAAAGTCATATACATTACTATATTCAATTGCATCTTTTGGACATACTTCAACACAAAAACCACAATAAATACATCTTAACGAATCCACCATAAATCTATCAGGAATTCTTTTAGCATCATCTGTTTCAAGTGTTCTTATTGTTATTGCTTTTGCAGGACATACTGCTGCACACAAGCCACATCCTACACATTTATAATTACCATTTTCATCTTTTTTAAACCTATGAATTCCTCTCCATCTTGGAGAAATATCTCTCTTTTCCTCTGGATATTGAATTGTTACAGGTCTTGAAAAAAATTGTTTTAATGTATAACCTAATCCTTTTAATAATGGTGTAATAATTGAAGGTCGTCTTAAATTTTCTCTTATTTCCTCGATTGAATAATATCCTTTTTTATCAGCCATCTTACTCTCCTTAACCAATAATTGCCATTACAATTGCTGTTACAAGTAAATTTGCTAATGATAATGGCAATAGAACTTTCCATCCAAAATGCATAATTTGATCTATTCTAAATCTTGGGTATGTTGCTCTTTCCCATATAAAGAAAAACATAAATGCAAACGTTTTTAATAAAAACCATACTATTGGTGGAAGCAGAGGCCCCTTCCAGCCACCTAAAAATAGAGTAGTTAAAATTGCACTAATAGTAAATAAATGAGCATATTCTGCCATAAAAAACATTGAAAATTTCATACTTGAATATTCAACATTAAATCCACAGGCAAGCTCACTTTCTGTTTCAGGCATATCAAAAGGAGTTCTATTAATCTCAGCTAATGCACATACAATTGCAAGGAAAAAAGCTACAGGTTCTCTTACAATATTCCATAAATGAGATTGTGCTTCAACTATTCCTGAAAAACTTAATGTCCCATTTACAAGAACTATACTCATTATCAATAAAACAAATGGGATCTCATAACTAATTAAAAGAGCAGATGTTCTCATTGCACCAAAAATACTGTATTTATTATATGATGAATATCCACCTAATAAACAACCATAAGAACCAAGAGCTGCAAGGGCAAATACATATAAAATGCTTATATCTATATCTGAAACAATTAATTTCACATGTCTTCCAAAAATAGTAATTGAATCAGCAAAAGGAATAATTGCAATTATACCAACTGCTGTAATGAAGCTTACCATTGGAGCTAATACAAATACAATTTTATCAGCTTTTTCAGGGATAACATCTTCTTTAAAGAATGCTTTTAAACCATCTGCAATTGGTTGCCAGATACCAAATGGACCTGCTCTATTTGGTCCAATTCTCAACTGAAAATCCCCCAAAAGTTTTCTTTCTAACAATGTTGAATATGCCACTACCAAGAGTAAAAGCAAAACAGATAATATTGCGAAAATTACATTAATTATTACATCAATCCAGAAATCCATCTAAATTTCCTCCTGTTAAATTATAAGTATATGCGTTAATGCGTATATGCGTGGATGCGAAAATATATTTTTTACATTTATGCATTTTCGCATCATCACATTCCTTTTTCTTCTCATCTTCCACCTTCTCCCTTTTATGCCTTCTCAATCCTCACTGCACAAACTTTATATTCTGGAATTTTTGCTACTGGATCTAATGCATGTAATGTTAAAACATTAATTGCTGCTTCACTAAAATGGAAACATCCAAAAACAACACCTTTTGAAACTCTATCTGAAATCATAGCCTTAGTTTTAACTTCACCTCTCCTTGATTTAACAATAATTTCATCTCCATCATTAATACCAAGCTGTTTAGCATCTTCAGGATTTATCTCCAATCTTGGTTCTGGAGAATAATAATTTAATGCTCTTGCTCTTCTTGTCATTGTAGCTGTATGGAAATGCTCATATCTCCTACCCGTTGTTAGAATAAATGGATATTCTTCATCTGGTTGTTCAACAGGTGGTTTATTTTCTATAGGAGTAAGCAACCCTTTTCCTCTTGCAATTTTCCCCACATGAAGTATGGGAGTACCTGGATGCTCTTCATCTGGGCATGGCCAGCAAACGCCATCATTTTCTTCAATCCTTTTATATGTAATTCCAGCATATTGAGGTGTGACTTTTCTTATCTCTTCAAAAACATCTTCTGGATTATTTGAATATTTTACTCCAAATTTTTCAGCTAACATACTTAATATTGTTAAATCATCTTTTGCTTCTCCTGGAGGATTTACTGCTTTTCTAACTCTTTGAACCCTTCTTTCTGTATTTGTAAATGTTCCATCTTTTTCAGCAAAACATGCTCCTGGTAAAACTACATCTGCATATTGTGCAGTCTCAGTCATAAAAATATCTTGAACAACTATAAAATCCAATTTTTCAATACATTTCTTTAAATGATTTAAATCTGGATCACTTACAAGTGGATTTTCTCCCATTATGTAAAGAGCTTTTAATTTACCTTCTTCTACTAAATTAGGAATCTCTGTTAAAGGTGCTCCTTTATTTATATTGCAACTTGCTCCCCACTCTGAAGAGAATTTTTTACAATTTTCTTCATTATCAACAGGCTGATAACCTGGATAAACATTTGGGAGGCCACCCATATCGCATGCACCTTGAACATTATTCTGTCCTCTTAATGGGTTAACTCCTGCACCCTCTTTTCCAATATTACCTGTAATCATTGCAAGGTTTGCAAGTGATTTTACATTATCAGTCCCATTGGAGTGTTGAGTAATTCCCATTGCATAAAGGATAGATGCTGCTTTTGCTTCACCATAAATTTTAGCAGCTTTTTCTAACTTCTCAGCTGGAATTCCAGTTATCTCTTCAACATATTCTGGCGTATACCTCTCAACAACTTTTTTTAATTCCTCAAAACCTTCAGTATGTTCATTTATAAATTCTTCATCATGAAGATTGTTGTTAATGATTACATTCATAAATCCATTTATCCATGCAACATTGTTACCTGGCTTTGGTTGCAACCAAATTTCTGCATAATCTACAAGGTCTATTCTTTTAGGATCAACAACAATTAATTTAGCACCATTTTTCATTACTGCTTCCCGAACATAGTTAGCAATAACTGGATGACACTCAGAGGTATTTGATCCTGTAACAAGAATAACCTCTGCTTTTAATGTCATATCTTCAATTGAGTTTGTCATTGCGCCACTACCTAATACTGTAGCCAGACCGGCTACTGTTGAGGAATGTCAGAGACGGGCACAATGATCTATATTGTTAGTACCAATTACACTTCTAAAAAACTTCTGAAAAGTATAATTTTCTTCATTTGTTGCTCTTGCACTTGTTAAACCATAAATTGAATCTGGCCCATATTTTTCTTTTATTTCAGTTAATTTATCTTTAATCAATGTTAATGCTTCATCCCATGAAGCTTCAACAAAATCACCATTCTTTTTAATTAATGGTTTTGTTAATCTATCTTCACTATGAATAAATTCATATCCAAATCTACCTTTGATACATAAAGAACCTTTATTTGGTCCTACGCCATTTTTTGAGGTCACTTTTATAACTTTGTTTTCATAAACATTTAGCTCTAACTGACAACCAACTCCACAGTATCCACAAGTTGTTTGAACTCTATTGTAAGTCCATAATCTTCCCTTAATGTTACAAAGTTTATCTGTTAATGCTCCTGTTGGACATACAAATAAACACTCTCCACAAGATTTACAAGCTTCTTCATCAACTACAGCTACTCTTGCATCCCAACCTTTTCCCACAATATCAATAGCCTGTCTTCCTGTTATTTCTCTACAAGCAGTTATACATCTTAAGCACATTATACAACGATCAGCCCATTGTCTTATAAAAGGAGTTGCATATTCAGGTAAACCTTTATTAGGTAACTTTTCCTGAAATTCTACTTTATCTATTTGAAATTCATAAACTAAATCTTGTAAATCACACTCACCACCTTTATCACAAATAGGGCAATCAAGTGGATGGTTTAAAAGCATTAATTTTAAAGCATTTCTTCTTATTTCAAATAATAAATCTGAATCAGTTATAACTTCTATATCCTCTTCAACAGGAGTCATACAAGCTGGAACAGGATGGTCATAATCTTTAACTTCTACCATACACATTCTACATGAACCAATTGGAGTAAGTCTTTCATGATAGCACATTGTTGGAATTCTAATTCCTAATTTTTTTGCAGCTTGTAAAATTGTGGTTCCTCTTGGAACCTCTACTTCCTGTCCATCAATTTTTAATTTTACCAATTCTTCACTCATTGAAATTACTCCTTTTTAGATTAGTAACCTATCATTCCAACTCTATAACATTTAAGACATCTATCTGCTTCTGCTCTTGCTTCAGGGATAGTATAACCTTGAGTGTATTCTACAAAAGATGTTTTTCTCTCTTCAGGAGGCATATGTTTAATTGGAACTCTTGGTCTTCCATCAATTATTCCAATATTTTCAGCTGGATCAAATACCTTGATTTTGCTAAAATAATCTTCAAATTTTTCTTCTAATGAAGGCGCTACTTCTTCACCTTTTAAATATTTATCTACTCTATCAGCTGCTCTTCTTCCTCCTGCACATGCTCTAATCAAAGCATCTGGACTTGTTACAACATCTCCAGCAGCAAATACTCCTTTTTTTGAAGTCATGCATGTTTCTGTATCAATAACAATTGTATTTTTTCTTGTAACTTCAATTCCTTCTTCACCTTCTAAAACACTTAAATCAATTGCCTGTCCAATAGCAGGGACAACAATATCGCATTCAAGGAAGAACTCACTACCTTCAATTGGAACTGGTCTTCTTCTTCCAGACTCATCAGGTTCACCAAGCTCCATTTTTATAAGTTCAATGCCAACAACTTTTCCATCTTTTCCAATGATTTTTGTTGGATTAGTTAAATACATAAATTTTACACCTTCTTCTTCAGCCTCCTCAATCTCTTCAATATTTGCTGGCATTTCACTTCTTGTTCTTCTATAAACTAAAATTACTTCATCCTTTCCCAGTCTTAAAGAGCATCTTACACAATCCATTGCAACATTTCCACCACCAACTACTACTACTCTTTTCCCTTCTGGGTACGGATCTTTACCATTATTTATATCAAGGAGGTATTGTACTCCAGGGATAAATCCTTTATATCCTGCATCTTCACCTTCTACTCCCATTCTACTTGAAGAGTGAGCCCCAATTGAAATTATTATTGAATCAAAATCTCTCTCAAGTTCAGAAAATTTAATATCTTTACCAACATAAGTATTATAAGCAATTTCAACCCCAAGAGATTGAATTGCCTCTGTTTCCTTTTTTATTATATCTCTTGGCAATCTATAATCTGGAATACCAACTGCAGCCATTCCTCCAGGTTCACCTAATCTTTCAAAAATTTTGACTTTGTATCCTCTCAATGCAAGATGATACGCTGCTGTTAACCCAGCAGGACCTGCTCCTATTATTGCAACTCTTTTATCTTTTGGTCCTTCTAAAGGAGTAAATTTTGCAACACCTTTTTTATTTAATTCAAAATCAGCTACAAATCTCTTTAGATGTTTAATTGCTATTGGACCATCAAGCAACATTCTTCTACAATTATCCTCACAAGGTTTTACGCAAACTCTTCCAACAATACCTGGAAGTGGCAATCTTGTTCTAATTAAATCAAGTGAATCCTGAAATCTCCCTTCTCTAATTGCTTCAACATATTGAGGAATTGGCAAATGGATAGGACAAGCATCCATGCAAGGTGCTGTTAATTGAGACATATAATTTAAATTGCTCTTTTTAACAATACCATTGACAGCATTTTTGAAATCATCTTCAAAATATTCAAGTGCATCTAAAATTGGTTTTGTAACAGTTTGACCTAAATTACATCTTGAACCTTCTTTTATTGAAACACTTAACTTCTTAACAATTTCAAGTTCACTTTCTCTTGCTTCTCCTTCTACCAATTTCTTCAATATATCAGCTAAAACTTTAGTCCCAATTCTACATAAAAAACATTTTCCACAAGAATGTTTTTGAGCCTCTTCCATATATTTCCAGCAAGCTTCTACTATAGATACTCCTTCTTCTTTCAAAACAATTCCATTCCAGCCTACAAAAATCTTTATATCTTTTCCATCGAAGTTATCAGGAATATTTAAATTTTCTGGGACCTGATATTCAGATTCGCTTTTACCTCTATTGTCAATAACTTCTTCAGTCCATGAACTAAAGACCACTTTAGCCATCTGTTTTCTCCTACCTTTTTTATCTGTCTATTTCACCTAAAACTATATCTAAACCGCCAATTGCGGTAATTATATCAGATAACATATATCCTTCTGTCATCGCAGGTAATGCACTTACATGAATGTAACATGGTGATTTTATTTTTAATCTAAATGGCTTATTCCCTCCATCACTATAAAGATAAAATCCAAGCTCACCTTTTGAACCTTCTACTGATTGATAAACTTCCCCTTTAGGGGCATTAAAACCAGAAGTAGCAAATTTAAATCTTCTAATTAATGCATCAATATCTGTTCTAACTTTTTCTTGAGGTGGAT
>JALVYZ010000248.1 GCA_027037705.1 bacterium
CAATGCTTTACACTTGACCTAAACATTGTTCAGGTAAAAAATCCTGATGACATTAGATTTAACTTTTCTTTCTATCTTCAAGGTATAAATTTAGGATTAGGTAAGAAAGATTAATTATTTAATAACTCTATGACATAGTAAACATCTTAACTTTGGTGGATGGTTTTTTGGTAATTTATTATGGCATTTATCACAGAATTTTTCTGCTTCTCTCTTTTTCATTAAAAAGAACTTTTTATGATTATCATCATTTGGTAATGGAGGAGTAGTTGGTTCTGGTGCCATTTTTAAAAAAATTAAGATTATTATTCCAATTAATATAAAAATTATATTTGCTACTAATTTTTTATTTTTCATTTTTCATTTGTGATTCGTGATTTGTGGTTTTTGTCTTGTAGTTTGTGAAAAATAATAAATGTGCTAATGTGTTGCTGCGTATACAAGAATAACAGTTTTTCCGCATCTTCACATTTTCTCTTCTAAGCATCTACTACCTTCCTCCTTCAACCTTATTTACTCATTAATCACAATTTCCAACAACTTTTCAATTTTACTTCTGTAAAAATCTCTCTTTTCAGGAGTATAGCCTTCAAATCTTAAAACTAAAACAGGTTGAGTATTACTTGCTCTTACAAGTCCCCATCCATGTTTAAATATAATTCTAATCCCATCAATTGTAATAATGTCTTTGATTTCATTTTTTAAATCTTCATCTATTAAAATTTTTTCTTTTAATATTTCTGGAACTTTGAATTTCTTTTCTTCTGGACAATCTATTCTAATCTCTTCTGTAACATAAGTTTTAGGTAAATCAGATAATAACTCAGTTAAACTTTTTTTAGATTTGACAATTAACTCTACAAGTCTTAAACTTGCATAAATTGCATCATCATATCCATAATATCTATCTGCAAAAAATATATGTCCACTCATTTCTCCAGCCACAGCAGCTTTTTCAATTTTTAACTTATTTTTTATAAATGAATGACCTGTTTTCCACATAATTGGTTTGCCACCATTTTTTTCAATTTCATCAAATAAAATCTGAGAACACTTAACATCACCTATAATTTTTGCATTTTTTTTTTCTTTTAAAATATCTCTTGCATATAAAATTAATAATTGGTCTCCCCATATTATATCACCTTTTTCTGTAATTGCCCCGATTCTATCTGCATCTCCATCATATCCAATTCCTACAATTGCTTTTGTTTCTTTTGTTTTATCAATTAAGAATTTTAAATTTTCAACTATAGTTGGATCTGGATGATGGTTTGGAAAGTTTCCATCTGGTTCTGAAAAAAGGTCAATAACATTAAAATTTAACTTTTTAAAGATTTCTGGAGCCACAATCCCTGCAACTCCATTCCCAGAATCAAGTACAACTGTTTTTTCTTTATTTTCTTCTAATTTCAGATTTTTAAAATGTTCTTCCATAAAATTGATGTAATGAGTGCAAATATCATATTTTTCAAAATTTCCTATGTTTTTATTTTTATCAAATAAATTTTTTTCTGAAATTATTATATTATATAATTCTGTAATTTCTTCATCAAATAAAGTTTCTTTACCTGCACAAACTTTAAACCCGTTATATTCTGGTGGATTGTGACTTCCGGTTATCATAATTCCACCATCAATATTTTCAAGTTCAAATAAAGAAAAATATAGAAGTGGAGTAGGGCACATACCTAAATCAACAACATTTATTCCTTTTTCAATAAAATTGTCTGCTAAAATTTTTGCAAATCTTTCACTTGATAATCTTGCATCACGACCTATAGTTACTTTTAATTTATTATAATCTTTATTAAATTTTTTCTTTAAATATATACCAAATGAATGAGCTAATAACTTTACAGCTTCTTCTGTTAAATCTTTATCCACAATACCTCTAATATCATATTTTCTAAAAATTTCTCTTGAGATCATGTTATTCTCCTAAAAATCTAAAGATAAATTTTTATAATGTTTTATTTCTAATTTGTCAAAACAATTAATTGCAATAACATCAATTCTTGGATTTTTATGTTTTTTATAGACATTATTAAGATAAAATTGTGAGGCATTGTAAATTTTTTTTAATTTTTGAATACTTACAGCTTCTTCTGCTTTGCCAAATTCAGGATTTTTTCTAAATTTTACTTCTACAAAAATAATATTATTCCCTTTCTCTGCAATAATATCAATTTCTCCAAATTTAGTTCTAAAATTTCTTTCTAAAATTTTATATCCATGTTTTTCAAGATAATTTGATGCTACTGTTTCACCAAATTTCCCTGCTGTAGACACCTTTAAATGACCTTCTATGGATTTTTGTAATTCCAAATTTTTTAATTAATAATTTATGTCTCTTAGTGGGATAACCTTTATTTTTTTCAAATTCAAATTCTGGATAAACTTTTGCATAATATTCCATAATTTTATCTCTTATATATTTTGCAATAATAGATGCTGAAGCAATTGAAAGAGATTTGGAATCCCCTTTGGTAATAGCAAGCTCTTCAAAATTTGAATTAGGAGTTTTATTTCCATCAATTAATACTAAATCAGGTTTAACTTTTAATTTATGAATAGATTTTTTCATTGCCAAAAGTGATGCATTTAAAATATTTATTTTATCAATTATGTAATTTGGAATGGAAGTTACAGATAAAGAAATTGCATTTTTTTTAATTAAAAAAAAAGCTTTCTCCCGTTGTTTAGGAGAAAGCTTTTTTGAGTCATTTATTAACTGATAATTAAAATCTTCTGGTAAAATAACTGCTGCTGCAACAACAGGTCCTGCAAGAGGACCTCTTCCTGCTTCATCAACCCCAGCTATGATTTTATACTTTTCTCTCAACTTTTTATCAAATTCATAAAGCATTTACTTACTATTCACTAATAAAGCTATCTTAATTCTTTTACAGTTGCAGCTTTCCCTTTTAGGTTTCTAAGATAATATAGTTTTGCTCTTCTTACTTTTCCTTTTCTTATTACTTCAATTTTTTCTATCATAGGAGAATGAAGAGGAAAAATTCTTTCTACACCAATACCAAAAGATTCTTTTCTAACTGTAAAAGTCGAACCTAAACCATTATTTCTTTTCTTTATAACAATCCCTTGAAAAATCTGAATTCTCTCTTTTTCTCCTTCTCTAATTCTGTAATGAACTTTTACAGTATCTCCAGCTCTAAATTCTGGGATATCCATTCTCATATGTTCCATTTGAAGAAAATCCAATTTATTCATAACTATTCCTCCTTTTTTTGTTCAGATTTTGGTTAAAATCCAATTAATCTATCAACTATTATCGAAACAGCACTTCTAACAGATAAATGATTAAAATCTGTTAAGCCATAAATTGGCTCTAATATATAATCCATACTGTCTAAAATTTCTTCT
>JALVYZ010000249.1 GCA_027037705.1 bacterium
GGTTATATGCCATATTATTTTGGTTAATCAATGTATGCAAGTCATTTTTTAACCCTGAAAATGCAATAATTGAACCCATTGCTCCAAATAATGCCATACTAATCACTGGTTTATATGCTTTTAAAATTGAGCTTTTTAAATATTTGCTTATTTTATCACCTTCTTCTCTGAATAATTTAAAAGAAACTAAAAAACATATAAAAAGATAAATGTATGCGCTATATAGAGGTCTTATCTTAATTATATGAATGGGAATAATTGAAATTTTAAAAATTAAGTCATTGAAAAATTTCTGTTTTATTGGCGTGATTAGATTAATTCCTGCTAAAAATATAAAAATTAAAATAAATGGAGTTGCATCCTTTAATAAATTTCTATCAATCTTTATTCTAATTCTAAAAATTAAAAATAAAAATATTAACCCCCCAAGTCCTCCAATCATTGCACTAACTGAATAGCTTATATACTTTACAGTGAAATATGTAAAAACATTAATAACAAATGATAGCACAACTATTAATACTAAATATTTTTTTAATAATCTTTGTTCTCCTATTAAATATGGAATAAAAATGAAAAGAAAAAAAGTTGCAGGAAATGATAAAATAGAAAGATCAACAGATAAAATTCTTGGTGAAATTGATGTAACAGCAGCTAACACAGTAACTATTACACCAGCAAGGGCAAGATGCATAAGTCCCGAATATCCAAGTATACTTAAAACAACTGATCCTTGTGGTGAAATTCCCGCTGAATAGGCCATTGGGGCAACTACAGGTTCTGCTATTACTCCAGCTCCTTCAAAAAAATTACCAAATCCACCTGCAAGAATAAAAGATTTTTGAATCTTATCTTTTGAATTGCTTAGGAATGAAGATGTTAATCTCTGTAGAGATTTTTTTTCAATTAAAAATTGAGATAAAAGTATTCCTGTATAAACTACTAAAATAATTGGTAGTGTAGTTAAAACTCCATCAATTGTGGAAAGAAAAATCACATAAAAGGATGTATGAAATTTGAATAATGCAATTAAAACAACATAAATTGTTGAAATAATAGAAAGTTTCAAAATATCAATCTTAAAAAATATAACTAAAATAAAAATTAAAATAACAGGTGATAATGCAAAAAAGAAATTCATTTAAATTTTACCTCCTTACATTTAGAAACTCAGAAAAAATTAAATTGCTAACTTTAAAACCATCACTATTTAATCTAACACATTTTGTATTAAATATAAAATATTTTTCAAGTTTATTAAGAACATTGTAATATTTTTTAATAAAATCTTTTTTAAATTTTATTTTAAAATCATCGAAAATCAATCCCTCAGTTTTTCTTAAATTCATAAAAATATATTCAAACTCCATTGTTTTTTCATCTAAAATTTCTTCATATTCTTTTTTATTAAAGTTATTTGCATATTCTTTTGGAGATTTTACATTTTGCCATCTTTTCCCTTGATAAAAAGAAACTGCTCCTGCACCAAAGCCCAAATATTCCTCATAATTCCAATATCTTAAATTATGTTTACATTTGTATCCTTTTTTTGAGTAATTTGAAATTTCATATTGGATTATGCCTGTTTCATTTAGAAAATTGACAATTAAGTCATACATATCACCAAAAAGTATCTCATCTATCTCATTTACTTCTTGGTAATAGAATTTTGTATTTTCCTCAATTGATAATGAATAATAAGATACATGTTCTGGAGATATTTCTTTTATTTTTTCTAACTCTGATTTTAAATCTGATATTTTTTGACCCAATATTCCAAAGATTAGATCAATAGAAAGGTTGTTAAAATATTTTCTTACAATTTCAATTGCTTTAATTGCTTGATAAGAGTTATGAGCTCTTCCAAGAAATTTTAAAAATTTGTCATTAAATGATTGTATGCCAATGCTTATTCTGTTTATTCCTGAATTTTTATAAATCTTTAATCTTTCTTCTGTAATTGAATCTGGATTGATTTCAATTGATATTTCACAATTTTTAGAAATTTTAAAATTTTTATAAATAAAGTTTAAAATATTCTCAATATATTCAGGTTTAACAATTGAAGGAGTTCCACCTCCAAAATAAATTGTATCTATAATTAAATCACAATTTTTGTAATAATCAATATGTTCTAAAATAGATTTAAAATAACTCTCTAAAATTTTATTCGAAAAATATTTTAATGGATAAGAATTAAAAGAGCAGTAGTGACATTTGGAAACGCAAAATGGGATATGAATATAAATTGAGATTGTCATTTTTTTAGGTTGAAGGATGAAGGTTGAAGGTGGAAGAGATTTTATTAACTAACCCCTTCTGCCTTCCCCATTCACAAAACCAATATTTTTCTTATTTTTTCTTTTAATTCCGTTAAATCACTTGATTTTACAACATATTCTTCTGCACTCCAGGTTATGAAATTCTGTTTATAACTTTCGTATGCTGAACATAAAATTACTGGAATATCTTTAAAAAGCTCTTTAAATTTTTTTAAACCTTCTAATCCATCAACTCCTGGCATTTTTATATCAAGAATAATTAAATCAGGGTTAAAATCTTCAATCTTTTTTATAGCATTATTCACACTATCTGCTGTTTCTATGATATAACCTTCATCTGTTAATTCCTCTTTATAAAGCAATCTTATATTCTCTTCATCATCTACAATTAAAATTTTTTTCAAAATATCACCTCCTGCATGGTAAAGTTATTTCTACTTTTGCTCCAATATCTGTATTTAAAATTTTTATATCTCCTCCATGTTGTTGAATTATTCTGTAAGATATTGTTAATCCAAGACCTGTTCCATATTCTTTTGTTGAAAAAAATGGTTCAAAAATTCTATTTAAAATTTCTTCTGGAATACCATTTCCAGTGTCTTCAAAAGATATTTTGCACATTTTTGTTAATGGTTCAATTTTTATAAAAATTTTACCATTTCTTCCAATCGCTTCTATTGAATTTGTTAAAATATTTAAAAATACCTGTTTCAAAAGTGATTTATTTCCAAAAATTTTTGGTTCTACAGAATATTCAAATACAACTTTAATATTTTTTTCCTTTAACTCATTCTCTAAAAGATTTAAAGTATCATTAATAAGCTCAATAATATTAACAGGATTTAAAGTAATTTTATTAGTTTTGGAAAAAATGAGTAAATCTTTTAATAATCTCTCCAATCTATGAGATTCTTGAGAAATTATATTTAAATATTTTCTTAATTTTTCTTTATCAAGTTTATCAAAATTTTTTATAATTCTACCAGTAAAACCTGAAATAGACATAATTGGGTTTTTGATCTCATGCGATATTTCACCAAGAACCTCAAAAAAACTTGTCCTTTCCTCAATTTCAAGTTTTTTATAAAATAATTTTAGATTATTTAATTTTTTTGAATAATTCAAAATTCCAGCAAGGAGATCTGAGATAACTGATATTTTAAAAATAACTGATTGACTTTGAATATTATTTACCACAAGCAATCCAATATTTAAATTTTTTAATTTTATTGGAAAAATAGCAATATTAATGAATCCAAACTCTTTTAACTTTTTATAAATTTCAATATTACAAAATGGATAATCTATAAGTTTAAACTTGAATTTTCCAATCTTTTTAATCTCTTTATTAATACGAAATTTATTAAATGACAGCCTATCAAAATTTTTGAATGCATTTTCTAAAGAAATAAAATTCAAATCATCTTTTTCAAATGCATATTTAGGAATAAACTTTTTTTCATAAATAAAGAAAACAGCTCTATCTATATTTAATGAAAATTTTAAATAACAGAAAAGCACTTTAATTATCCTTACCCTTTCATGAAGAGAAAAAAGCTGCAATAAGAATTTTTTATCATCTTCAGTATATCCAATAACTGGATAAGATTTTCCTTTTACCTCTTTTTTTAATGCTTCAGAAATATTCTCTAATTTTTCTTTTATTTTTATTTCTTTATAATATTCTTTAAAAAAGAGGGATAAAGTTCTTGTAAAAATTGATAAAAATTTTATTTTTTCTTCATCTAAGTTCTCATCATTAACTATTAAAACTCCATAAATATAAAAATTATCTTTTACAGGAAAATAATATAAATTATCTTTTTGTAAAACTTCTCCTTTTATAAAAACTTTTTTTAATACTTCGTTATTAATTTTAGAATTTAAATTTTCTATTTCAAAAATTTTTATAAATTTATCTTTTTCAAATTGGTAAATGGAAATATATTGAAATGAAATTAGATTTTTTAATAATAAAAGCGCAGTATGTATTTTCTCATTTATAGATATGGGATAATCATTTAATTCAAGACATTTACCTATTGCTTCTGCAAAAATTAGCAATTATTAGTCAACTCCTTTTAAATATTCTGCAGCTTCTTCTGGTGGAGTTGGATTAATATAGAAACCTGTACCCCATTCAAAACCAGCAATTTTAGTGAGTTTTGGCATTATTTCAATATGCCAATGATAATAAGGATTTTCTAGATTATTAAAACTTGAAGTGTGAATAATATAATTAAACGAAGGGTTCATCAAACATATATCTATCTTTTTTAATATTTTTCCTAAAACTACAGATAAAGAATTTAATTCATCATCAGTTATTTTTAAAAAATCTGAACAATGTCTTTTTGGAATTATCCATGTTTCAAATGGCGAACATGATGCAAAAGGCGCAACAACAATAAAATTTCTTTCATCAATTATAACTCTTTCACGAGAATGTAATTCCTGTGCAATTATGTCACAATAAATACATCTATCTCTATATTCATAATATCTCTTTGCTCCTGTCATTTCTTCATTTACTCTTTTTGGAACAACAGGCAAAGCTATCAATTGAGAATGAGAATGGCTAAGGGATGCTCCAGCCTCTTCTCCATAATTTTTAAAAATCATGATATATTTGAATCTTATATCTTTTTTTAAATCTGCAAGTCTCTCTTTATATGCAATTAAAATTTTTTTAATATGGTCATGAGTCATTTGACTCATTCTTAGAAAATGATCTGGAGTTTCAATTATAACCTCATGAGCTCCTATTCCATTCATCATATCATAAAGCCCTATGCCTCTCTTATTTAAATCACCTTCAACAACTAAAGCTGGGAATTTATTTGGTACAACTCTAACCTCCCAGCCAGGAGTATCCAATTGTCTACCAGGTTTTCCAATTGCAAATATTTCATGAGGAGCATATTTTTCATTTCCAGGACAGAAAGGACAATATTCAGGAGAAATTTGAGATGTTGATTCTTTCCTCCCCCATTCAATTGGCCTTTTTGCTCTTTCAGTTGAAATTATTACCCATCTGCCAATTATTGGGTCTCTTCTTAATTGAGGCATAATGTTATTCTTGGACTTGTAAAATATTTTTTTATAACTTTATCTACTTCATCTTTACTTAAAGTTTTGATTTTTTGCAAATACTTTTTCTCAAAGTTTAACCCAAAGCCATATAATTCATTAAAAAAGTTATTACCAGCTATTGAAATAAATTTCTGTTGCGAAATTTTATAATTCCCAATTAAATAATTCCTTGCTAAATTTAATTCTTCTTTTGTAATTCCATTTTCAACCAATTCATCAATTAATAAATCCAATTCTTTTAAAACTTTTTCTGTTAATTTTTTATCAGTATTAACATATATTCCAAAACAACCACCATCAATACCATTTAAATAAAATGGGAAAATGGCATAACAAAGTCCTAATTTTTCTCTAATATTATTAAAAAGTCTTCCACTTTGGTTTCCAAGAGCATTTTTAATTAAAGTCATTGCAAAAGAATCTTTATGACCATGTTCTGGTGCAATAAAACCAGTAATTATATATGATTGATTTTTATTGTATTTCTCAACTATTTTCTGCTCTTTAATTTTATCAGGCAATCTTTTTTCTTTTATACAAAATTTTCCTGCAGATTTTATTAAGTTCAAACTCCCTATTATTTCATCTTTTTGTTGGATTGTAAAATCTCCTGCAAAACTAAAAACTATATTTTCTGGGACAAAAATTTTTTTATAAAATTCTTTTACCTGATTTACTTTAAATTTTTTAATATTTTTCTCTTCACCTTTTATGTCAAATTGATAATGATGTCCCTTAAATATATTTTTATAAAACAATCTTAATGCATACTCCATTGGAGTATCTTTTTCCAACTTAATTCTACCTAAAATTTCATTTTTCAGGCGATTTAACTTATACTCTGGAAAAATAGAATTAAATATTATATCTTTTAACACTTCAAAAGATCTTAATAATTCGTTCTTTAATACATACCCGCTTATTCCAATTGAATTTCTCCCTGAAAAGGAAATTAACTCTCCGCCCCTTGATTCAATTTGCTCAAAAATCTCATTTTCAGAATAATTAACAGAGCCTTTTGTTAAATATTTTGCTAATAAATAACTTATACCATTATTATTTTCATTTTCAAATCTTAATCCACCAAATGCACCAATTTTATATGCAACAATAGGAGTCCTTTTTATTTTTTCAAAAATTATCTTGATACCATTATCTAATTTAATTAACTCTCTTTTTTTTAGATTTTTTTTAAAAAAATTAACATTTGGTGTAATCTCATTAAACTCTAAATCAACTGGAGATAACATAACAACAGTAGCAAAATTTTTATCTAACCAATTTTTAACAGCATTTTTTATCTTTTTTGGTGTAATTTTATTTAACTTTCTAATATAAATTTTTTCATTTTTATAATCGCCAGTTATAATATGATAAAATAAAATTTTTTTCGCTTCTTCAGAACAACTTTCTTTATCATAATATATTTCAGATTTTAAATTTAAAACACTTTTTTCAATATCTGTTAATGTTAATTCATTTTTTTGAAAAAATTCTAATTCATTAAAAATTTCTGAAAGAACTAATTTTATATCTTTATCTGTTGAAACTATTGCTGTGATTAAAAAAATAGAAAAATATTTCATTGGATAAATATAAGATGCTATATCAAGAACCAACTCTTTTTCTTTTTTTAATTTTTTAACAAGATAAGAGCTTTGGCCTGATCCAAAAAAATTTGCAAAAACATCTAAACTAACAAAATCGTCTGAATTAAATTTTGGCAATTTAAAGCTTATGCCCAAATAAAAATGAGAACAGTCTAACTTTTCTACAAAAATATTAAAATTATTTTTTTCATTTTCTTTAAAGTCTAATTCTATAATACTATTTTTTTCACATTTAATATCACTAAAAATCTCTTCAACTTTTCTTTTTACATCATCTTCAATTAGGTCTCCGACTATAATTAATGTTGAATTGGTTGGAGAATAATAGTTTTTATAATATTCTAAAATTTTTTCATGTGTGATACTTTTAATAGATTCTTTTAATCCTATAACAGGCCTTTTATAACCGATATTTTGAAATGTTTTCTCAAAAATCTTTTCATAAAGTAATTTAAAAGGATTATCTTTTCCACCTTTTAATTCTTCAATTATAATATTTTTCTCTAATTCAACTTCTTCTTTTGAAAACGAAAGATTATAAACTAAATTTTTTATTTCCTTAAGGCCAACTTCTAAATTTTCACTTGGAATGGTTATATAAAAAACTGTCTCATCAAGAGATGTGTATGCATTTAAATAGCCACCGCAACTTTCAATAACAGTTGCAGTGGCTTTTCCTTTAAATAATAAATGTTCTAAAAAATGTGATACACCTGCGAGTTCTTCAGGTTCATTTACACTACCTGTTTTGATAGCAAAATATATTGAACAAACTTTTGTTTTTTGTTGTTTTTCAAATATAACTTCAAGTCCATTATTTAAAGTAAAATACTCCACTTTATCTTTTTCTTGCTGCTCTCTTTGATGCTTTTAATGGGTTAATTTTTTTGCTTTCTTCTACAAATTCAGGTTTTCTGTGTGTAGCAAAATTACAAAGCCCATTTTTCCATTTTACTGAGGGATCCGGGAAAACAGAACAATATTTTTGTCCATTGTATTCTTCAATTCTTGCACATCCTTCACAATCCTGAACAATTGGTTTACAACTACCAAGTTTACAACCATTTTTTCCCATTAAAAAACATTCTTTATTTGGTTTTACTGTTACACACTGCATTTTT
Organism: bacterium; assembly: GCA_027037705.1. Classification (GTDB taxonomy): domain Bacteria; phylum DYJV01; class DYJV01; order DYJV01; family JALVYZ01; genus JALVYZ01. The sequence continues at coordinate 8,107 of JALVYZ010000249.1, forward strand.
ATCTCCCTTTTAATGTTAGTGTTGGTGTTTGTGTTTATTTTTTATTAATCAATTACTAATTTCTCACTCCCGACTCCTGTCTCCATACTCCAGACAAAAAATTAAAATCCAGTTGGTTCTTTTGGTATTCTACCATTTTTAATTGTTTCAGATCTCAATCTTCTTCCAACAATTTTTTCATTCATATTACCTATTTCAAGTAATCTATCCACATCAATACCTGTATCAATTCCCATTTCATCAAGCATTACAACCATATCTTCAGTTGAAACTAAACCTGTTAAATTTGGGTCTCTATAATAATATTTACCTGTTCCAGGCACAGGTACTCCATCTACAAAGTTTGCAGGTTGTCCTCCAATTCCTCCAAGTGTTCCTTCAAATCTAACAACTCCAGCTTGAAGAGCTGCTAAAACATTTGCAAGCCCCCATCCTCTTGTAACATGAAAGTGAGCTACGTGTAACTCTGGATCTGGAAAAGTATCCATTACCATTGAAAAATATTCATATACTTTATTTGGTGGAGCAGAACCGTCATGATCTGCATGTTCAATATCAGTAGCACCTATATCAAACCATCTTTTTGTAAACTCAATAGCTTTTTTCATATCTGTTGGTCCTTCAATTGGGCATCCCCAGATAGTACTTACAGTCCCGCAAACCTTCATTCCAACATCTCTTGCCATCTTAATATATTTTTCTGCCATTTCCCAATATTCTTTTAAAGAAATTCCAGAATTTCTCCTATGATGTGATTCACTTGTTGAAACCATTAATAAAATTCTATCAGGACCATACCCTTCTTTTCTTGCATTGATTGCTCTTTCAATTGCTCTTTCTCTAATAGTTATTGCAGTCAATTCTACTTCGTTAAGCAAATGTTTTACCTTTTTACTATTTCTAATTGCTTTAAAAAGCTCATCTGCATCTTTAAATTGTGGCATATACTTTGGAGGTCCAAAATTAGTCACTTCAAGATGTTTAAATCCAGCCAAAATCAATTCTTCTAAAACCCATAGCTTAGCAGCAGTAGGAATAAATTTTTCCTCGTGTTGATATCCATCTCTTACAGTAATGTCTCCAATTATTACCTTTTTTGGATACTTTAATTCTGCCATAAAACCTCCTTTTAAAATTTTGGAAAGATTGATTACAATTAATTATTATTTATGTCAAGAATTTTTTATGGAGTAACTATCTTTATTGCTTCAATAAGCTCATTTTGAATGTCAAACATATTTGATATACTACCAACTTTAATTTTCTCTTTTAAGTTAAAATAGTCAAGGCATGTGCCACAAGCTAAAATCTCAATGTTAAATTCTTTAGAGAGTTTTTCAAGTTCTTCTAAGATTTCTGACCCTTCTACTACTAACTTTACCCCTGAATTTACAAAAATAATTTTTTTTGGTTTTTTATCATTCTCAATTAATGTTTTAAAAAATGCTCTGATTAATATTGTTCCAAGTTCATCATTTCCCATTCCCATTGTGTTTTTATTAATGTATAAAATATAATTTTCAAGATTATTTTCTCTTTGAACTGGGATTTCACATGTAAAACCTTTTGTTATTGTTAAAGTAAAAACTCCATCTTTCTCCTCAACTTCGACAAAACATCCGGCTTTTTTAGCAAATCTTTCAACATTATTTTTTGATACAACATTATCCACTTCAACGATAACTATACCTTCATCTATACTATCAAGAGCTTTTTTAGTTTCAACTACTGGAGTAGGACATGGTTTTCCTTTTAAATCAAGCTTCTTAGTCATTTGCTTTCTCCAACATCTTTTTTCAACCTATCAATATTTTCCTGTTCGCTTATAAAAATTAGAGTATCCCCTTCCTGAAGCACATAATCAAAATTTGGGTTAAAAACCATTGTCCCATCTTCTTTTTTTATTGCAACAACTATAGCATTATATTTCTTTCTAATTTGAGATTCTGCTAAATTTTTCCCAACAAGAGGTGAATTAGGAGAAATTGTAACCTCATCCATTTCAATTTCATTTATTAAAGTATCATGATAAGTAAAATCAAGAAAGTCTGTAACACTTGGCTTTAAAATAGCTTTAGCCATACGCATCGCTCCAATTTTATAAGGTGAAAAAACTTTATTAGCACCAGCTCTTAATAGTTTTCTTTCTGAACTTTCAACACTTGCTCTTGCAATAATATGAAGGTTTTTATTTAATTGCTTAGCAGTTAAAACCAAAAATAAATTATCTGTATCTTTTGGTAATGAAGCAACTAAAACTTTTGCTCTTTCAACCCCAGCTTCTAATAAAACTTCATCATCTGTTGCATCACCCAATAAAAAAGGAATTTTTAATTTAATTAATTCATTTAATAATTCTCTATCGTTATCAACAACGACTACTTCTTTATTAGCTTTATTTAATTCTTGAGTTATTATCTTTCCAATTCTACCATATCCACAGACAATATAATGATCACTAATTTCACTAATTAATTTTAACATTTTATTTCTCCTGAATTTTAATGTTAATACACTCTCAACAAAACTCTCAGTTACTATTTTAATTGTATAACCAAAACCTGTAAATCCAATCAATATAACAAATATAGTGTATATTCTGCCAAATTTATCTAAAGGCTCAATTTCTCCATATCCAACAGTTGTAATACTTATAAAAACCATATAAAGAGCATCTATAAATGAATATTTTTCAAAGACCATATAGCCTAACGACGAGA
>JALVYZ010000250.1 GCA_027037705.1 bacterium
CTGTTGCTGGTGAAGATAGATATATAAAACTATTTGGGTTCCCCATTCTGCCTTTAAAATTTCTATTTTGGGTTGAAAGGCAATTTTCTCCATCTCCTAATATCCCTTGATGAACTCCAACACATGCACCACATCCTGGATTGTTTATAGATGCTCCTGCATCGTTGAATATTTTTAAAAAACCTTTTTCTAAAGCCTTTCCATATACTGTACGAGAAGCTGGTGTGACAATTAATCTTGTGCCTTTTGCTATTTTCTTCCCTTTTAAAATTTTAGCTGCAATTTCTAAATCTTCTATTCTACCATTTGTGCATGTGCCTATAAAAACCTGATGGATTTTTACATTTTTACAATCTTCGTGAGAAATAGGTCTTGTATTGTCAACAGTATGTGGAAAAGAGACCATTGGTTCAATTTCAGCTAAATCTATTTCAATAACCTGCTCATATTGAGCATCTGGGTCTGGCTGGATCTCCTGATATTTTTCAGGTCTTCGTTGTTCTTTTAAATACATATAAGTTATTTCATCACTTGGGAATAATCCACATTTTGCACCTGCTTCAACAGCCATATTTGAAATTGTAAATCTATCTGGCATTGTAAGATTTTTTACTCCATCTCCTGTAAATTCTAATGCTTTATAGGTAGCACCATCAGCACCAATTTTACCAATAATATAAAGTATTAAATCTTTAGCAAAAACACCTTTTTTGAAGTTCCCTTTTAATATAATTTTTATTGTTTCAGGAACTCTAAGCCAAGTTTTACCAGTAGCAATTCCAACTGCTACATCAGTTGAGCCCATACCAGTTGCAAATGCTCCAAGAGCTCCACCTGTACATGTATGAGAATCTGCTCCAATTAAAATTTCTCCAGGGTTTAAATATTTTTCAATCATAACTTGATGACACACTCCATCCCCAATGTCATGTACTATTGCTCCTGTTTTTCTCCCAAATTCTCTTATCTTCATGTGATCATTTGATAGTTCTTTTCTGGGGCTTGGAGAAGCATGATCTATAAATAAAAAAGTATTTTCAGGTGAGTGAATTTTTTCAATTCCAAGTTCATAAATTTTGTCAATAGCTAATGGTCCTGTTCCATCTTGAGTTAAACATTTACTAACATTAACAACAACAATTTCGCCAGCTTTAACATTTTTATCAGCATGCATACTTAAAATCTTTTCAACAAGCGTTTGACCCATTCTAACCTCCAGTTTTTTGTTTATTTAATTTTTTTAATCCATATAGAGCCACCAGGATTTTTTAAACAAAGAGGCATTTTATCCTCAAGAAGTTTTTTATGAAATTGATGAAATAATTTCTAAAGAATTTTTCATCTCAATATTATTTCTGCTATTTCATCAAATTTTGCATTCACTGTTATAGGTTTTTCAGAAATTTTAATTGCGTTATCAGGGTCTTTTAATCCATGTCCAGTTAAGGTACAGACTATAGTCTCCCCACCTTTAAAAAATTTCTTTTTAGCAAGTTTTAATAATCCTGCAACAGTTGCAGCACTTGCTGGCTCACAAAAAATCCCTTCCTTTTCAGCAATTAATTTATATGCATATAAGATTTCCTCATCTGACACCATATCAATCAATCCTCCAGATTCATCTCTTGCTGCTTCTGCTTTTTTCCAGCTTGCAGGATTACCGATTCTAATAGCAGTAGCAACAGTCTCTGGTTTATCAATTTTGTATCCTCTAACAATTGGAGCAGCACCTTCTGCTTGAAATCCCAACATTTTAGGTTTATTTTTAGCCAATCCATGATTAAAATATTCTTTATACCCCATCCAATATGCAGTTATATTTCCAGCATTCCCAACTGGCAAACAATGATAATCTGGGGCATCTCCAAGCGCATCAACTATTTCAAATGCAGCTGTTTTTTGTCCTTCAAGTCTATAAGGATTTAATGAATTTACAAGAGTAATTGGATATTTTTCTGTTATTTCTTTTACAAGATTTAAAGCATCATCAAAGTTCCCTTTTATTTGAATAACTTTTGCTCCATGCATCATAGCTTGAGAAAGTTTGCCTAATGCAATTTTCCCTTCAGGAATTAAAACAAATGCTTTTAGACCAGCTCTTGCAGCATAAGCTGCGGCAGAGGCAGATGTGTTCCCTGTAGAGGCACATATTACTGAATTTGAATTATTTTCTACTGCATTTGTAACTGCCATTGTCATCCCACGGTCTTTAAATGAACCTGTAGGATTTAATCCTTCATATTTAAAGTAAATTTTTATGTTTTTGCCAATTAGATTATTGATGTTTCTTGCTGAAATTAAGGGAGTGTTCCCTTCATTTAAAGTAACGATTTTAGATTTATCTTTAACTGGTAAAAATTTTAAATACTTTTTAATAACTCCCTGCCACATCATTTTATAATTCCTTTCTGTTTTAAATAATTTTTCATGTAGTGGTATATTTTCTTCATTGTATTGTAATATTCAACAGCTAAAATTAAATCATTTTTTATTTCTTCATAAGATTCTGGATATTCATGTGCAAGTTTATTTCTTAATTTTCTAATTTTTATCCATTCTTCTGCATTTTCAATAAATTTCAGTTTTTCAAGTTTATCAAGAATATCAAGTAAACTCATATCATCTGAATATTCGCCAATTTCTTCAAGAAAAACTCTAAAAAATTTCTGTCCCATGTAATCTTGTAGTTTCATAAATCTAAAAATAAAAGAATCAATGGTTTTTATTACATCAAACTTTTCTAAATCAACTTCTTTAATTGAATTTAAATTTTTAATTTCATTTACTGCCTTTTCAAGCCTATTAATATGAGTTTCAATATTTTTAATTACATCATCTATCATTTTTCCAGGAGTATCCCTTCATTCTTTGCAGTGTTATAAATATTTTTATGAGCTGAAAAAGGAGTTTTTACAAGTAGATCAACCTTTCTTTGAATTCCTGCAAGTTCAAGTTTTGTTAAAAATTTAATTTTATCTTCACTTGAAACATTTTTGTCTGTTTCAATGTAAATATCGATGTCCCCACCTCTTTTATTATCATACACTCTGCTACCAAATAGATAAACTTTACAATTTTCTCCAAAAATTTTCTTTGCTGTATTTAAAACTATAATTTTTTCTTTTTCTGAAATTCTCATTTTTTATTTAGTGTTAGTGTTGGTGTTAGTTTTTGTAATTCATAGTTATTAATTGTAATTAAGTTATTAGTTGTTATTTGGGGTATAATCAGTTTTTCATTTTTCATTATTAATCATTCATTTTTATACATTCTTTTCTCTGGTATAACTCCTCTCACCCCACCTCTTGGGTTATCTATATCCCCTTTGTATCT
>JALVYZ010000251.1 GCA_027037705.1 bacterium
TTTAAGATTGAAATCCATTTTTTTACTGTATTTACTGATATTCCAACTTCTTTTGAAATATCAGAGTAATTTAATAATTGACCAGTTCGTGAAGCTAATATTTTTAAAAAATTTATAAATCTTAACTCATCCTGTATATTTGATAATTCCCTTATATCCCTTTGTAGATAAGTTTGGGTATATGAGCTATAAAAAATTTCCCATTCAATATCAGGATTAATTGCTATTTTAGGGAAAAAACCTCTCCAGATTTTCTTATAAATCTCATATAGGTCAGGTTTTGATGGTATTTCTTTATTTTTTGGAATAAAAGGAGATTGCTTTAATCCTTTATTGTAAATTTCCATCATTGAGAATCCTGAAAGATTAATAATTGCAACTCTTCCAGCAAGTGATTCAGAAACATTTTTCATTAAATGAAAATGTTGAGAACCTGTTAACCATATCAAATCTGATTTATTGTATTCATCAGCAATAATTTTAATATATGGTAAAAGTTCTGGGGCATATTGAATTTCATCAATAACTACAGGTGGTTTAAATTTCTTAAAAAAAAGAGCAGGGTCTTTTTTGGCAAGAGTCCTAATAATAGGATCATCTAAGGTAATATATTTTTTTCCATTATTAATTTTTCTAAAAAGAGTAGTCTTACCAACCTGCCGTGCTCCTGTAAGCAGGATAACAGGGAATTGTTTTGAAATTTTTAGAATGTATTTTTCTAATGTTCTGTGGTGATATTGGAAATTTTGCATTATGATTGCAAATTAGCCGAAATTTTTAATTAAGTCAAGATATTATTTTCAACAACGCATTTATTATTGCTACGGCAACAGGAGTACCACCTTTACGACCAAGGGAGGTGATATATTCAACATTGTTTAGTTTTGTTAATTCATTTTTACTTTCTTCTGCTCCAACAAAGCCAACTGGAACTCCAATTATTGCATTTGGTTTAATTTCACCATTTTTTATCATTTCTATTGCCTGAAATAGAGCTGTAGGAGCATTTCCTATTGCAATAATTCCATTATCAGCTTCTTTTCCATGTAATAACAATGCTGCTTTTGCTCTTGTAGTTTTATTTTTTTTTGCATATTCAATAACATCTTCTGATGACATGTAACATTTTACTTTTATCCCAAATTTTTCACAATAATTTTTGGATATTCCAGCTTCAATCATCTTTACATCTGTTAAAATTGTACATCCATTTTTCAAAGCTTCAGTTGCTTTTTTAAAAAAATTTTCTGTGAATTTTATGTTATATAAAAACTCAAAATCAGCAGTTGCATGAATTACCCTAACTATCACAGGCTTTAATTCTTCTGGAATTAGACTAAAATAATCTTCATCAATTTCTTCTTTTATAATTTCAAAACTTTTATTCTCTATCTCTAAAGGTTGTAAATTATGCATTTTCTCCCTCCATTAGTTCAATAATAATACCTTCTAATAAACCTGAATCTATGGAAATAACTTCATCAAAGCCAAATTGTTCCATAGTTTTCCAAATAATTATAATTCCTGGAATAATAACATCTTCTCTTCCTTTTTCAAGAAAATAGTTTTTTAATCGTTCTTGATTTGTTAATTTTACCATTTTATTTAACAAATTAGAAATAAATTTTTTAGGAATAGAATGATTATTAATTAATTCAGGTTTATATTCTTTTAAATTTTGATGTATGGCAGCTAAAGTTGTGACAGTACCTGCTGTCCCTATAAAATGGTAATTGCTATAATCTTTCTTGTTAAAAAAATTTTCAATAGTAATTAAATTTTCAACTATATAATTTGCAAGATTTGTAAGTTCTTCATCAGTTGGGGGATCATTTTTTATAAATTTCTCATAAAGATATACCACACCAAAATTTAGACTGATAGATTTTTTGGGCTCTCTTTTTTCAACTAATGTATATTCATTACTACCACCACCAATATCAAGTAGAATAAAATCTTTTATATCATTTTTTAAACTCCATAAGACTCCTTTTAAAGTTAGTTCAGCTTCTTTTTTCCCATCAATTACTTCAATCCGAATTCCAGTTTTTTCAAAAATTTCCTCTATAAATTGTTCCCTTTCAATACATTCTCTTATTACGCTTGTTCCAACAGCTTTAAATTTTTTAATATGGTGAGCATACATTATTTCTTTGAAATAATTTAATGTTTCGATTAATCTTTTTTTTGCAATAATAGAAATTAAACCATTAAAGTTTTCACCAAGTCGTGTGATAATTCTCCTTTTTTCAAGCACTTTATTAGATTCTTTATCAAAAATTATTAATCTTGTTGTGTTTGTGCCAATATCAATACCAGCTAATTTCAATGTGAAATTTCCCTCTTGTAAATATGTGTTTTTTCATAATTTTGATAATGTTTTAATCCATCAAAAGCTGAAATTATTTCTAAGTCATTTTTATGATTATTTAAAAAATCTTTTATTGCTGCAATAGATTCAGGATGTGGATGTCCAATTGCAATAACATATTCTTTTTTAGTTGCAAGTTCATATACTTTCTCAAGTTGTGACAATATGTAATTTTTATCCAAAATATTGTCAATAAAAATATCTCTTATGCCAGTTAATATACCTTTTTCAATTGAAATTTTCCCAGCAATTGAATTATGTGATGTTTTACTATCAATAAAAAAAAGATTTTTATTTTTAATAACATTAAAAAATTTTTCCATACATTCTTTATTAGATGTAAATTTGGAGCCCATATGATTATTGATACCTTGATAATATGGAATTGAATTTAAAATTTTTTTAGTAATATTTTTAATCTGCTCATATGACATATTGGTTAATAAAAAATAACTTTCAAGTTTTTCATTACAAATGTATGGTTCCATTGGGACATGGAGCATTACTGGAAGATGGTTTTTTTGGGCATATATTGATATTTTTTTAGAATATTTCAAAAATGGTAAAATAGATAATGTTATATTTTTATTTATTGACCAGATTTTTTTTGCTTCTTCAAAACTATTTCCAATATCATCAATTATAATTGTTGCTTTTGGTTTTTCAAAATTTTTTAAATTATCATTAAATAAAAAATCTGGTAAATTATATGCATAAAATGTTGTAGATACAAAAATTATTGTAAAAAATATAAATTTTTTCATTACTGTCTATTAATTGCAATTTCAAGAGCTTTAACAATTTCAAGAGCTTGAAGCAACTGATAATCATCTACATTTTCAAATTTCTCTATTTTTTTATTCTTTTTTGTAGTCTTTTTCTCATTTTTCTTTTTCATTGCTTCATCATTCTCAAAATGTCCTTTTAAGTTTTTCTCTCTTACGATAAATTCATCCTCATTTTTTTCTTTTGTAATTTTTCTTTGAGGCACAATTATATCTGGTTTTATCCCTTCTGCTTGTATAGATCTTCCTGAAGGTGTATAATATTTTGCTGTTGTTAATCTTATAGCTGAACCATCTTGCATTGGAATTATTGTTTGGACAGAACCTTTTCCAAAAGTTTGAGTTCCAATAATTATTGCTCTTTTGTGATCTTGTAATGCCCCAGACACAATTTCTGATGCACTTGCAGTCCCAGAATTAACTATAATTACAATTGGATAATTCCCCTCATCTCCATCGTCATGTGCAAAAAATTTATAACTACTATTTTCAACTCTTCCTTTTGTATAAACAATTAATCCTTTTTTTAAGAAAACATCGCTTACACCAACTGCCTGGCTTAAAAGACCACCTGGATTGTTTCTCAAATCAAGAACAAGTCCTTTTATTTCACCATATTCTTTCTGTAAATCTTTTAAAGCTTTTTTTAAATCTGATGTAGTTCTTTCTTGAAACTGTGTTATCCTAATATAAGCAATATTATTTTCAAACATTTTCTTTTTAACGCTTTTTATTTTAATAATTGCTCGTGTAATTGTAATATTTTTTAATTTTTTAAAACCTTCTCTAAAAATTGATATTGTTACTTTTGTTCCTGGTTTTCCTCTTAATTTTTTAACAGCTTCCATTAAAGTTAAATTTCTTGTGCTTTCTCCATTTATTTTTAAAATTTTGTCACCTGCTTTTATCCCAGCTTTATATGCAGGAGTGTCTTCAATAGGGGATACTACTGTTAAAATACCATCCTTTATTGTGATAACAATTCCAAGGCCGCCAAATTCTCCTTTTGTTTCTACTTGCATTTCTTTGAAACTATCTGGAGGTAAAAAAGATGAATGAGGATCTAATGAAGATAACATTCCATTTATTGCTCCATAAATTAAATCTTTATATGTTTTATCTTCAACATAGTCTTTTTTTACTATTGATAATACTTTTGTAAATAACTCAAGGTTCTTGTATAGATTATTATCATCTTCATTATTTTTTGCGAATATAAAATTTGCAGTAAAGATGACAATAAATAAAATAACTAAATATCTCTTGAATCTTTTCATTTATTTTCCTCCATAAATTTGATATTGACGATAATTATTATTTGAAAATTGAACTCTTGTCAAACTATTTTTATGGAATTGAATAAGAAAGGTCTAAATGAGGTTGTTCTTTCTTTTTATTAAAATCTAATTCATACTTAATAGGGTAATCATTTTCATATAAAATTACTTGTTTCCCAATTTTTTTCTCAAGGTTTATAATAATAGGTGCTTTTAGATTCAATGAAAATTTTTTCTCTTCATTATTTATTGTTACTATAGAAAATACAAAGACATCTTTTCCAAACTTTGAAGAATTTTCTATTTCAAGGATATATAAATCTCCATCACTTAATTTAAAATTATAATCTGGTAAAAATATAAAAGGATTTGTCAAAATAAACATTAAATTCTCTACTTCTATTGAATGTAAAAAATAAAAATATGGGATATTCTTTTTACTTAAGATGACATATCTTTTAAATTTATCAAATCCAGGAATTCCAAATGGAAAATAAACTACATTTGTTGGATTATATTCAATTTCTCCAAATCTTGATGAAAAAAACTTCATTTATTTAACTCCTTACAAATTTTCAAGTTTTTCTATTTCAAAATCAATTTTTGCAGCTTCGATATTTTGATTTTTTATTTTTAAAAATATTTCTTCTCTGTAAACTGGGATATTTTCAGGTGCTTCTATCGCAATTTTAACATTATTTCTTTTTATTGAAAGAATTTGAATTTTTATATTTTCATTAATAATAATTGATTCACCAGCTTTTCTTGTTAAAATTAACATTAAAATCCTTTAAATATAATTTAAAATAGTTAAATTTGTTATCATTGCAGCAGTTTTTAATGTTGCTTGATACAACATTTGTTGTTTAGCTAAATTTGTCATAGCTTCTGCTATATCAGTATCTTGAATTTCTGATAATTGTTTAGTTGCATTTTCTTTTTTAGCATTAATAAAATCAACTTTAAAGTTTTCTAATATATCCTGTTTTAATCCAATATCAGCATCTTGATCCAAAATATGAGTCTCAATGTCATTTAATCTATCAAGTTGCTTTGAAATCATATCTCTATTATTGGTTATCATACCTGCCCAAATTTTTCCAAGTATTTTAAAAATATTTTTAGAGTCATCTGGAGTAAAAATTTTGCTCCCAAGTTTATTCACTTTTAAACTTTGTTTGTCATCAATTTCTATATTAAAATTCCCATTATCACCTTGGTATGTTTGAGTTATTGAAAAATTAACAACATCTCCGCTTGCTGGTGAAGATGAATTTACACTAAAGCCAAGGATAGGGTTTACACTATTTATTAAAAAACCATTACCATCATTATCAAGCCAAGTATTTCCTCCATCTACACTAAATTCATAATGAGAATTATCAATCATTCTAATTTGTAGATCTAAATCAAAATTAAAATTTTCTCCATCAATGGTATAATTTGAATTAGATGAAGTTACATCTGTTTTAAATGGTTTTGTCTCAACTTTATAACCTGAAAAAATATATTTACCATTTATATCTGTTGTTGCTATTTCCATAACAGAATCTGCTATAGTATTAATCTGGGTGGCTAATATTTTTCTCTGTTCATAATTCAGTGACTCAGTTGCTGCTTGAGTTGTAATTTCTCTAACTTTTGTATTTAAAGATTTTAATTGCATTAAAGCAGTATCTGTAGTTTTTAACCATATACTTGCAGTTGTTATATTTTTTGAATATTGAGTTATCGAGGAAATTTGTTTATTCAATCTTAAAATTTTACTTGTTTCTAAAGGAGCATCTGATAAATTATTAATTTTTTTGCCAGAAGCAATCTCTTCATTTAAGGAATTAATTTTATCATAATTTTCATTAACATATTTTACTATATTATTGTAAATTATTGTATTTGTTACTCTCATAATAGTTCTCCTAAATTGTATTTATAATATGTTCTGTTAATTTATCTATTACTGATATTAATTTAGAACTTGCAATGTAAGCATGCTGAGTCTGTATAAGTTTAGTCATTTCTTCATCAATAGAAACTCCGCTTATACTATTTCTCTGTTGTTTTAATCCTTCCTCCCTGATTTTTGTTGCATCTAATCTGTTAGACATATAATTTTTGTCAATCCCTATTTTGGTTAAGAGAAGTGAATAACTGTCTGTTATGCTATTTACACCATTATCCATTACTTTTTCATCTCTTAAATTTGATATTTTAAGGGCAATTCTATTATCTCCATTAGAATAATCAAGTAAATTGCTGCTTACTTTAATAAGGTCACCATTGTTTGTTGATGAATTAAAATTAATTCTAATTCCCTGAAATTCAACAAAATTTGCGCCTTGCGCAGTTGGTGTTATATTATTTCCCTGTTCGTCGGTAATTTGATATGTTCCTCCTCCTAATGCAATAATATTAAAGTTTGTTCTTGTTAATAGATTAAAATTCGTTACTTCAATATTATGTATAGAAGTGGAAGATTGAGAATCATCAACTTCTATTGAATTGACTTTTCCTGCATTAATTGATTTTACATCATTTTCATTAAAATTAGTATCAATATATTTTGCTCCAACTATTTTAGGTTTGATCTCTATTGTTCCAAAGCTATTATTTGCTATTGTTATTGTTAGACCAGTGCTTTTAATTTTTATACCTTTAAAGTCAATAACACCATCATTATCAACATCTATATCTGAGACTTGAAATTCATTATCCATTAAAGTCCTATTATTATCAAGGTCTGTTATGGATATGCTGTTGTCTCCCTGGCTAAAATCAATTCTATATGTATGATTGTCTACTAAATTATCATCATAAATGCTTGAAGAATTAATTGTATTAATATGAAATTTATTATTTCCAGTCCAAGATGAATTATCTAATTGTAGTTTAATTCCGTCAAACTTAATAGTTAAATGATTATCTACAACATCTATTTTATATTTACTTTTGTCTAATGTTTCTCCAGTAAATAAATCTTTTATTGTTAGATTTCCACTATTATATTCAATTTCATATTCATGGCCAGTTAGTTGAGATTTATCATAATAACCTGTAAATATTAAATGATCTGAATTAGTTTGCTCTTCAGTAGCTACAATATTAACAGATGGAGAAAGATCATATTTTTTTTCATGGAAAAATGTATTTATACCTAATCCACTTAAAAGTCCTGTGTTGTCATCTGCAAAAGCAAATTTAAAACCTTCATCTGCAGAAATATGTAATTTATTATTGATTATTGAAGCATGAAGATGATTTATATTATTTATTTCGTTCATAAATTCTTTTAAGTTATTTATATCATTATCCATTAAAGGATTATTAGATTCTGGATCCCCAATCACTAAATTTTTATATTCAACAGGATTTCCATTCGCATCATAAACTACAATGCTTAAATTCCCCTGTTGAACTGCGTTGCTAAGCCCACTATAATTAAATGATAAATCTGGATTATTAACTCTTACATTTGATATTATCTGTTGGAATGGTTCTAAACCAATCCCTTGAGAAAAAATTTTGTTAACTTCAGTAATTAAAGAATTGGCAATTTGACCAAGTTTATTTTTGTAAAAACCTATATAATTATCTCTAACATCAACTAATCCCTTTAATTCTCCACTCTTTAGTTCTGTAGTAATGTCTTCTTTTTTGCCACTACTACTAATCCAATAAATTTTATAAAAAGAATTATCAATGGAGCCTGGTTCTACTTTAAGAGAGTTTGCGACTGTTCCATTAACTAAAGTTTTTCCATTTCCAGTGTAAATAATATATTTGTTGTCTTCTTCTATATATTTAATATTTATATATTTTGATAATTCTTTTACAAGGGTATCTCTTCTATCTCTTAAATCATTAGCATTATTTTGAGGATTTACTTCAATATTAAAAATTTCCTGATTCAGTTTTGCAATCTCTTTTGTAATATCATTTATTTTATCCACAGTATCTGAGATATCTAAATCTATCATCTTTTGGACTTTTTCTAATTCATTATCAGTATAATGGAAAATAGAAGATAAATTTACTGCTTTTTCAATTACTGCATTTCTTTCTGGTGTTGATGATGGATTATTTGAAAGCTCATACCAAGCATTCCAGAATTCATTTAATTTGTCACCAAGACCACTGTTTTTTAAATCATTAAAAATAGATTCAATATTCTTTAAATATTTATTGGAAATTTCATATTGTCCTAATTCACTTAAGTTTGAAGTAATATTCATTTCTAAAAATTTGTCTATAAGGCGAGTAACTTCTTTTACATTTACACCTGTACCAATTGAGCCAGGAGAAATCTCTTTTATTGGAGGATTTGTATCGACTAAAACACTTTTTTTTGTATAATTTTCATTATCTGCATTTGCTATATTTTGGCCAATTACATTGATTCTATACTGATTTAAAAAAAGTGAGGATTTTGCTATTTGTAGAGCATTATCAAGGCCAATAGCCATTTTATTCTCCTTTTTTACTGTTTAAGGAGAAAAAAGCAATATCTATGCCGTTAAATTTTTCCTGTATATAATGAAGTTGTAGATGGTGTATATGATTTTTTAACAATTTTACCATAATTTGAATATGTAGATGGGTATAGATTTTGGTTCACTATATTTAATGATTTTTCTATGAATGAAAGGGATGTTTCTATCACAAATTTATTTATTTCATTTAAATTTTTTATTTTAAAACCAATTTCTTTAAATTTTTCTTTAAAATTTTCATAAATTTTTTTATTTTTAGGTTCAGAGATACTTGCAAGAAATGAAAGATTAAAGTTATCATAATCGAGATTAAAGTTATTACATAACTCTTTTATAAAATTGTTTCTTCTATTTTTTATTTCAAAGATATTTAGTAAAATACCTTCTTTTTGTAAATTTATGTCTGATAGTGAATCATATTTAAAATCTGATAGATATTTCCTTTCTAAAATCAATATATCTTTAAGTTCCAGATATAGGTTATACTCTTTTTCTAAAAGGCTGATCATTTTTTTATGGTATTCTTCAGGTATTTTCATATTTTTCTCCTATTTATAAAAATTTCCAAAAATTAAATCCTCCACAATTTTATCTGCAAGTTTATGTACATCAATATTGTAATTTCCAGATTTTATCATTTCTTTTAATTTTTCAATTTTTTCTGTTCTGTTTTCTGGGTAGTCAAGGATATCTATAACCAATTTTTCAGCCTCTTTTAATGTATCGGAAAAATTTACCTTATCTGAAGAGGAATTTACTTTTTTTTCTTCAGGTCTAATTTTCTTTTTGACCTTTTCGTTATCTTCTAAAACTTTTTTGATTCCTGTGTCTATGTCTTGAATTTTCATACCAAACCTCCTGCCTTTTTATAATCCTTCAATCTTGTTATCGGCAGGATTTTTTAAAACTTTAATTTACTAATGTCAAATTTTATTTTTCAAACTGTTTTAAATAATTGTATAATAAATCAGATATCCCTAATGATTGTCCTTTTACAGCCTCCTTTGTTAATGCATTATAATACATATATTCATAAATTTTTTTTGCATTTGATTCAGGAAAAAGTGAATTCCCTGGTGAAGCTTTTCTAAGTTCCTCTAAAACCATATCCAAAAAATAAGCTTCAAAATCTCTACATGCATCTTTTAACTTTTTGTCATTTTTTGTTTTTAATTCTTGTTCAATATTTTTGCTATTTAAATTTTTTATTAAAATATCACCTTTATTTATCATTATACCCTCATTTACATTATTATTAAATCTGCTTGTAAAGCCCCAGCTTCTTTAATTGCCTGCAATATTGATATTAAATCACGAGGTGTAACTCCTATTCTATTTAATCCTCTAACTAAATCTCTAATTGTAGGAGAGTTCTTAATTACCATTAATCTTGCTTTTTCCTCTTTTACTTTAATATTTGTATTTGCTGTTGCAACTGTTTTCCCAGCAGAGAAAGGATTTGGTTGGCTAACTTTTGGAGTTTCCTTAATAACAATACTAAGATTTCCATGTGCTACTGCAACTGTGCTTACCTTTACATTTTCACCAATCACTATTGTTCCAGTTCTTTCATTAATAACTATTCTCGCTTTTATATCAGGAGTTACATCTATATCTTCTATTTTTGATATGAATCTTACTATATTTTCATTTTCAGGAACTTTAACTTCCAAGGTTGCTCCATCAATTGGATTTGCCAAATTTTTATGTAAATAGAAATTAATAGTATCAGCCATTTTTTGGCATGTTTTAAAGTCTGG
>JALVYZ010000252.1 GCA_027037705.1 bacterium
TTCGTTACAGAAAGAGAAAGTGGCAAAGGAGCTGTTAGAGAAATAGCTGAAATAATACTAAGACTTACAGGAAAGTGGGATGAAATTTTCAAAAGATATACTATTTAAATTAATTATTTTAATCTCTATACTTTTATTATTTCAAGCATGTGCAAAAGAAAAAAAAAGAAAAACTTCAGATAATAAAACTCAAAAAAAAATTTCATCACAAATTTTAATAAAAAAATTTACTTTTCAGGACACATCTAATGGTAAAATTAACTGGACTTTAAATTCTGAAGAAGCAATAATTGATAATAATAAAAAAATAATTAACTTGAAAAAAGTTAATATAAAATATAAAGATAAATATATTATTACTGCTGAAAAGGGCAGATATTATATGAAAAAAAAAATAGCAGAATTATACAACAATGTTAAAATGGCAAATGATGATACATATTTTTTAACTGAAAATTTGACTTTTAATAGCAAACAGAATAAAATAGAAACAAATAATAAAATAGAAATTTTAAATCCAAAATTTAACCTGACAGCAAATTCTTTAGAAGGTTTTTTAGAAAAAAAAAGATTTATTTTAAAAGGAAAAGTTAAGAGTGTAATCAGATGATAAAAAAATTTTTATTATTAAATTTATTCAGTTTTATAATATTAACAACTTTATTTGCCTCAAACATTAATATATCAAAATCTTTTATAAAATTTGACTCAAAAAAACCTATTAACATTTCATCAAAGTATTTGGAAGTAACTGAAATAAAGAATGGAATTTTAAAATTCCATTACAAAACTAATGTTGTTACTATTCAAGGAGATAACAAGGTTTATTCTGATGAATTAATAGCAATTTACTTAAAAAAACAAAAAAAATTAAAAAAAATAACATTCAAAGGAAATGTAAAAATTAAATCTAAAACAACAATATGTTCTTGCAATCAAGCAATTTATGATATTGCAAATGACAAAATTTTCCTCATTGGTAATATAAAAATATTTCAGGATAAAAATTTATTAAATGGCGATGAAATGATAATAGACTTAAAAACAAATTCAACAATTTTGAAAGGAACATCTAAAAGAATTAATACAATCTTTAATACTGGTGGAAATGTTAAAGGCAAATAATCTCTCAAAAATATATGGCAAAAAAAAGGTAGTCAATTCTGTCTCTATATATGTAAACAGAGGAGAAATTGTTGGACTTTTAGGACCAAATGGTGCAGGAAAAACAACAACTTTTTATATGATAGCAGGTCTAATTAAACCTGATAATGGAGATATAATTTTAGATGATGAAAATATTAATTCAAAAACTATGTATGAAAGGGCAAAGTACGGAATAGTATATCTTCCACAAGAAGCATCAATTTTTAGAGACCTTACTGTTGAAGAAAACATTATTGCAATTTTAGAATTACAGAAGTTAGACAAAAAAGAAATCTTAAAAAAAGCTGTAAAAATAATGAAAGAACTTGATATATTAAGAATTAGAAAAATTAAAGGTAAAAATGTGTCAGGAGGAGAAAGAAGAAGAGTTGAAATTGCAAGAGCTTTAGTTCTTGATCCAATTTATATGTTATTTGACGAACCTTTTGCAGGAATAGACCCCATTGTTGTATCAGACTTGCAAAAAATAATAAAACGCCTAAAAGATAAAAATATCGGAATAATTATTTCAGACCATAATGTAAGAGAAACCTTGAAAATCTGTGATAGAGCCTATATTTTAAACAAAGGAGAAATATTAGAAGAAGGAATTCCAGAAAAAATTGCAGTAAGTGAAAAAGCTAAAAAAATTTATTTAGGAGAAGAGTTTAATTTATCATGAAACAGGTATTAAGTCAGCATTTAAAAATATCTCAAAATCTTGTAATGACACCACAGTTGCAACAATCTATTAAGATTTTGCAACTTTCCAGGATGGAATTAATTGAAAAAATTAAGGAAGAAATAGAAAGCAATCCTATTTGTGAAGAGGAAAGTCCTTTTGAAAATGAATTTGAAACAATTGATATTGAAAAAGACTCTGAAAGTATAACCCCGCCTGAAAACGGAAATTTTAATGAAGCATTAAATGATTTCGATTGGGAATTATATCAAGAAAACATGTCTTTTGTATCATATAACTCAAAATATGCTCATAAAGAAAAAATAGATGAAGATGTTAATTTTGAGAATATTGTTTCAAAACAAACTACACTTGAAGAGTATTTAATGTGGCAAATAAGAATGACAGATTTACCTGAAGAAGATTTAAAAATTGCTGAATTTTTAATATACAACATTAATGAAGATGGATATCTTGAAGTTTCTCTTGAGGAAGTTTCAGCAACTTTTAATAGAGATATAAATGATGTTAAGCAAATTCTAAAAGAAATTAATTTTTTAGATCCAGTTGGAATTGGAGCATTAAATTTATCTCATTGTTTATTAATTCAAATGGAGTTTAATAAAGTAAAAGATAATTTAGCAGAAGATATAATAAAAAATCATTTAAATTTAATTCAAAATAAAAATATTAACCAGCTTGCAAAAATTTATAATGTAGATGAAGAAAGAATTCTTGAAGTTATAGAATTTATAAATTCATTAGAACCTAAGCCTGCAAGATTATTTAGAAGTTCGTTGGCTCAAACAATTATACCAGATGTTTATGTTGTTAAAAAAGGAGATGATTTTGTAATTATTTTAAATGACGACGGCATTCCAAAATTTAGAATTAATGAAGAATATGTAGAATCATTATTAAAGAAAAATAGTAAAAAAGAAGTTAAAGATTATTTAGTGGAAAAAGTAAAAAACGCAAAATGGTTGTTAAAAAGTATAGAACAAAGAGAAAGAACAATATATAAGGTTGTGGAATGTATCCTGAAATTTCAAAGAGAATTTTTTGAAAAAGGAATAAATTATTTAAAACCTCTTATATTAAAAGATATTGCAGAAGAATTAGGCTTACATGAATCAACAATTAGTAGAACTACTCATAACAAATATATAAGCACACCACACGGAATATTTGAACTAAAATTCTTTTTTAATAAAGGCTTATCATCATCAAATGGAGAAGAATCTGTATCATCAAAAGTAGTAATGGAGAGGATAAAAGAAATAATAAGTATGGAGCCACCAAATAAACCATATAGTGATGAAAAAATTTCAAAAATTTTAAAAGAAAAATATGGGATAAATATAGCGAGAAGAACAGTTGCAAAATATAGAGAACAAATGAAAATTCTATCTTCATCAAAAAGAAAAAAAATACAATAAAGGGAGGAAAAATATGGAATTAGAT
>JALVYZ010000253.1 GCA_027037705.1 bacterium
GATGCTCTGAGGCTAAAAATATTATTCCTTTAACATAACCTAATTTAATAGCTCCTTTTGTATTTTTTGCAACAAAAACATCTTCAATAGCAATTGATTCAGGAGAAAAAATTTTTATAAGTTCTATTACCTTATTATATATCTTGTTTAGTTTTTTTTGGATGTCTTTTTCTTTTCTTAAATCTACAACCCCACTTTTAATATAATTAATATCTCTATTTTTTTTTTGAATTATTCCGAATCCTGTTATATTAGTCCCTGGGTCAAAGCCAATTACTGTCATTATGCTGAAAGTTTCTCTAATAATGAATCATCTATTTCAAAGTTTGAATAAACATTTTGGACATCATCATTATCTTCAAGTTTATTCATAAGATTAATTAACTTATTTGCATTCTCTTCATCTACTTTGACAGTATTTTTAGGAATCATAGTTAGCTTTGAATGTACAATTTTATATCCTGCATCTTCAAGAGCCTTTTTAACATTTTCCAATTCACTTGCAGGAGTAATTATTTCATAAATATTTTCATCGCTATCATCAATATCATCTGCACCAGCACCTAAGGCATCATCAAACAATTTTTCAAAATCAACACCTTCTTTTTCTATATGAATTATACCTTTTCTTTCAAAAATCCATGAAACACATCCTGCTTCACCAAGACTTCCTCCATGTTTTGAAAATATATATCTAATTTCAGAAGCAGTTCTATTTTTATTATCTGTTAAAACTTCAACTAATATTGCAACACCACCTGGGCCATATCCCTCATATGTTACTTCTTCATAATTTTCAGATTCAATTTCGCCTGTCCCTTTTTTTATTGCTCTTTCAATATTATCTTTGGGCATATTATGTTCTTTGGCAAGAGCTATTGCAGCTCTCAGTCTTGGATTGTTTTCTGGATCTCCTCCCCCCATTTTAGCAGCAACAATAATTTCTTTTATCAATTTTGTGAAAATTTTTCCTCTTTTAGCATCCTGAGCCATCTTTTTATGCTTTATATTTGCCCATTTACTATGCCCTGCCATTTTCCACCTCTTTAGATATTTAGTTAAATTATTCAATAAAACAAATAATAATTTCAGTCAAGTTAATAAAAATTTAAAACATTATTTGACATCTTTGTTAAAATTTGTTAATAAAAAAATATAAAATATTTAATATTGTCCGTAACTTATTTGAAATAATTGAAAATTTGTTCAATAATTGAATGTGACTTTAATAATCAAACAGCTTTATAAAAAATTTTATGGAGGAAAAAATGTTTAGGAAAAAAATTTTATTATTGTTAAGTTTTTTAATTTATTTAAGCCCTTTATGGGGATTTAACTACAACACTGCAGAAGTAAAATTTGTTCTTGATCCTGCAAATCTAACATTGAACCTGCCAATTTCTTTGCCAAATGATTTAAATATTACAATTATAAACCCTGAGACTCATTCATTAAGTATTCCGATTATGCCAAACGATGCTTTACCTATTCAATTACTAAAAACTGCTATAAATAGTTTAGATCTAAAAGGACTACCTCCAAATACTTTTTTAAATTTGCCGTTAAACAGTGATGTGAAAATTAATCTGGAAAGTATCTATTCACATCTTTTTATTGTGCCAATAAAACTTAATTTAAGTAGTAATCCAGTTCCTGATGTTAATTTTTTAGAACATTTAATTTATGGTCCTCAAATGCTTTATATTTTTCAAGATGGGAATGATTTAAAAGTTATTTTTAAAAAAAGATTAATTCCAGATGCTCAATATGCAGTTTTTTTATTTAAAGATGTAGTTACAATTGATGGTAAAAAGGTGGGACATGATCCTGCTATGGAATTGTTAATGAAAACAGAATATAAACCATTACTTGATGCATTTTATCTCAATGAAGATCAGATTTTATATTTAACAACATTCTCTACAGCAGGAAAAAATTTAAAACTTTCTGCATACTTAAAACTTAAAAATGGTATCCCTTATGATGGAAATGATATTTTAAATTATAGTTCAATAAATGAAGAGTTTCAGGAATTACTCTATGCAACCAATATTCTTCCTTCTCCAGTTTCAAGTAATGTAATTGGAAATTTGTATGGAATAAATTATTTTAAAAATAATTTTACCTCTTATGATATTACAACTTTAACTACCAATCCTTCTCCTATTCAAGTTCCAACTTTAATAATCCCAAATGGAGTTAAAGATAAAGTTATTATTTATCAACATGGATTGGGGATGAATAAGGAATCTGCATTTGCAATTGCACAGAAGTTTTTACCAGCAGGATACCCAATAATTGCAATGGATTTACCTCAACATGGGGAGAGGGCAAAATTTGATTGTAATGGAGATGGAATAGTATCTTCTGGAGAATGTTACTTTACAACAGATTTAATGGCAGATAGAATAAATATTTATCAATCTGTTTTTGACCTTACAATGTTATTAAAAGACTTAAAATCTGGGAAATTTGATATAGATGGTGATGGAAAAGGAGATCCTGTTAATAAAGTATATTATATTGGAATTTCTCTTGGAAGTATTACAGGTTCAATTTTTGCTGAGTATAATATAGATAATCTTGAAAAAGTAGCATTAAGTGTAGGAGGAGCAGACCTTGCATCACTTCTTGATGGAACTCATATCCCAAGTCTTGAAAAAGCTATAGAATTACTTGGGTTAACAAAAAATACTGGAGAATATTCTGTATTTTTAGGAATGTTACATTTTGTACTTGATCCAGCTGATCCTTTATATAATGTAGATTCAAAAATAAAAGATAAAGTTTTAATTCAAACAGCATATGGAGATATTATTGTTCCAAATAGTTCAAATGCAGTTTTAGCTGCTCAAGCTGGATATCCAATGCCTGTTGTATTAACTGATTTTAACAATGAATATATTTCAAATCCTTCCCCTGGATGGTATCAGTTTGGAGGTATAAAAGATGGAATTCCATATATAGTTCCTCATGCATTCTTAGTAAAAACAGAAGGAGCAAGTGAATATTATGGATTACCATTTGACCAAGAATTTATTGATAGTGCCAAAGAAGCAGCACAGACTCAAATCTTAAACTTTTTTAATGAAAACTAAAGGGAGGAAATGTAATGAAAAGAATAAAAAAAGCATTTATATTAATTTTATTGTTGTTATTTTCAAGTCAACTTTATTCTGCTGGTTTTTTTGTGAATGTTGAACAAGGAATGAAAGCAATGAGTTTAGGAGGAGCATTTGTTGGTCTTGCTGATGACCCCACAGCTATATATTTTAATC
>JALVYZ010000254.1 GCA_027037705.1 bacterium
TATACTTTTTATCATCATCTGTGATTCCACCATCATAATGAATTTTAATTGAAGTTGTCTCTTTAAATTCTATTTTGTGTGTCCTTATTTTCTTTTGAGAGTAACTACCACCAACACTCAAAGTAGCTCCCCAGGCAGACACTTTCGCTTCAGCAGAAACTTTTAAATCTGAAGTAGTTTTTGAAGAGTTAAAATTAGAACTTGTTTTTTTAATATAAGCATCACTTGGGTCTTCACTTAACCAGAAATTAAAATCAAAAATATTTTGATTTGGATAATTAATTAGTTCACTTACTTGTTTTGGATAACTTGTTATATCACCAAGTTCATGAATTGAAGAATCATAATCCGTTAATGTTGGTACCCCAATACTTACAGGAACTGTTACCATTAAAAATTGAGGTTCTCCATCTACGTAGATCTGATCTCCATTTTTATCTAAAACTGGATATTCAAACACATCATAAGTTGTTGAAATAGTAACCTTTCTATCTCTCATATCTGCTGTTACACCTTGTCCAATTTCTGTTGATAAAGTTGTTCCTGATTGTGATTCATAGGATTCTCCATAAGTTGTATTTAATTTAGCTTCAACACCAACAACCCCAAAATCACCTTTATATGAAAGTCCTGCTGAAAAAGTAAATCCAGTAACAGCAGTTAGTTTATTAGTTGTAGTTACTCCTTGAACATTTTCATATTCAACTTTAAAATTTCCTGGTTCGTAATTTACACCATCATGCTTTGGTGGAGCATTAATAACAGCAACAACTTCATCATCAATAGTTGCCTGTCCTCTACAAATTGGGTCTCCCACATTTAATGAATCACCATCAATATCTCCAACTGCTAATTTTTCTCCCTTTTTGTAGCCAACATAAAAAGCTGCAATTTGTCTAATGCTAAAATCGTTTCCAACTTCATAAACATGAATCATATCATCATTATCTTTTCCCACTACAATCTCTGCTCTACCATTCATCGTTATATCCCCAGCTGTTAATGTATCTTCACTTCTAAAGTCGATGTCTGAAGATCTACCTAAAATTGAACCATTTTCATCAAAAATTATTATTCTTTGTCTATTTTCTTCAATTCTCGCGTCAGTTGCTCCCTCAGCAAAAATAATTTCTGCTTTTCCATTACCATTTACATCAGCAACTGCGATTTCATCTTCTCTTGAGTAATCAACATTAAATTGTCTAACTCTTTCAAAATTTCCAACTGCTGATTCATTCCATTTATAAATAACTATATTATCACTACTTGCATCACCAAATACAATTTCGTCAACACCATCCCCATCCACATCTCCAGCTGCAACTCTATCATATCTTTCATAACCACCAGAAACTTTAATATATGCAATTTCACTCCCTGAAGAATAGTTAAAAATTTTTATTGAATGTCCACTTGAACTATCAACAGAAGCATCACCAAGAATAACTTCTTTTACCCCATCCCCATTAACATCTCCAACTGCGATGTCATCATATCTTTCGATGTCCTTATCATAATTTGCTATATCTAATAATCCTCCAGAAGATATATCATAATTATGTATTTTATCATCTGATGCATCAGCAAGTATTATCTCATCTGTTCCACTATTATTTAAATCAGCACTTTCTAAGCAATCATAAGTTTCAACGGGTCTATTATATTCTGTTAAATTATAAAATGTTTTTGAATCCTCATCGTACTTAAAAATTTTAATTTTATTATCAGTTGTATCCAAATAGATTATCTCTCCATTTGTTAACACACGACCTCCACTAAAAGGTGGTAATGTAATGCAAGAATCTGCAAAAATTGAGACTGTTAAAAAAAAGAATAAAAATCCTAATATTATACCTATCCTTTTCATTTTTACCTCCTTGTTATAATACTCTTTATCACTTTAAATATTAATCTGATTAAATATATATGTCAAGAAAAAATCAAAAATTTTTTTATTTTAAAAATATTTAAATTATAATATAAAAATATACTAAAATTAAATGGAATAAATAAATATCCAAAACATAATTATAATCTTAATATCAATATTTGAATTTTTTACACTTAAAAAAATATAAAAATATCTATAACTTATATAACTTTAAAATCAATCAAAAAAGTTAAAAATTTAACAATAACAAAATAGTTTGATTAATAAACAGATTAAGTCCTATAGTAGATTTTTTAAATTCGAACATAAAAAAATATTATCTACTACAATATAAAAGCCGATAACTAAAAACTTATGAAGATGAGAAATTTTATTGACTTTTATTAGCAAATTGAATAACCTTTTTAAAATTACTTTATTTGAGGTGAAATATGAGTGAAATAACTCTTGAAGTTGCAATTGAACATGGATTAAAGGTAGAGGAATTTGAAAAAATTATAGAAATTTTAGGAAGAAAACCAAATTTAACAGAACTTGGAATCTTTTCTGTAATGTGGAGTGAACATTGTAGTTATAAAAGCTCAAGAGTTCATTTAAAAAAATTTCCAACTAAAGCACCATGGGTAATTCAAGGGCCTGGGGAAAACGCTGGAATTATAGATATTGGCGAAGGATATGCAGTAGCATTCAAAATGGAAAGCCATAATCATCCATCATTTGTTGAACCATATCAAGGTGCAGCAACTGGTGTTGGTGGAATATTAAGAGATATATTTACAATGGGCGCAAGACCAATTGCATCACTGGATTCTTTGAGATTTGGAGAGCCTGATAATGAAAGGACAAAATACCTTTTAAAAGGAGTTGTGTCAGGAATAGCTGACTATGGGAACTGTATTGGAGTGCCCACTATTGGAGGAGAAATTTATTTTGATAAATGTTATAATGGAAATATTTTAGTTAACGTTTTTTCACTTGGTTTAGTTAAAAAAGATAAAATATTTTATGGGTATGCAGGAGGAGTGGGGAATCCTGTGATTTATGTTGGCTCTAAAACTGGAAGAGATGGTATCCATGGTTGCTCTCTTTTAGCATCAGATGAATTTGACGAAAAATCTGAAGAAAAAAGACCTACTGTTCAAGTAGGAGATCCATTTACAGAAAAACTTTTACTTGAAGCATGTCTTGAACTTTTTCAACATGACTATATTGTTGGGATTCAGGATATGGGTGCAGCTGGCTTAACATCATCATCTGTTGAAATGGCTGGTCGTGCTGGTACTGGAATTTTCATGGACTTAGATAAAGTTCCATTAAGAGAAAAAGGGATGACACCATACGAAATAATGTTATCTGAATCTCAGGAAAGGATGTTAATTGTTGCTAAAAAAGGATATGAAGATAAAGTTTTAGAAATTTTTAAAAAATGGGATTTAGATGCAGTTATTGTGGGGCATGTTACAGATGATGGATTTTTAACTTTGAAATATAATGGAGAGATTTGTGCAAAAATTCCTGTCAAATATATTTCAGATGAAGCTCCAGTTTACAATAGACCATACGAAAAACCTGATTATATTGAAAAAGTGAATAATTTAGATAAAAATGGAATTCCTGAACCAGATGACTATAACGAAATTTTAAAAAAATTATTGGGGAATTTAAATATTGCTAATAAAAAATGGGTTTATGAACAATATGACCATATGGTTAGGATAAATACAGTTGTTTTACCAGGCTCAGATGCTGCTGTAATAAGAATTAAGGGCACAAAAAAAGGTGTTGCAATGAGCTCAGACTGTAATTCAAGATTCTGTTTTTTAAATCCAAAAAGAGGTGGAATGATTGCTGTATGCGAAAGTGCAAGAAATGTAGCATGCTCAGGAGCAAGACCAAAAGCAATTACAGATTGTTTAAATTTTGGTAATCCTGAAAAGCCAGAAATAATGTGGCAATTTAAAGAATCAGTAGAAGGGATTGCAGAAGCTTGTAAAATACTTGATACTCCAGTTGTAAGTGGAAATGTTAGTTTTTATAATGAAACATCTGGAGTGCCAATTTACCCAACACCAACTGTTGCAATGGTAGGAATTCTTGATGATGTTAATCAACATATAACTCAATGGTTTAAAGATGAAAATGATGTAATTGTTTTAGTTGGTAAACAAAATGAAGAACTTGGAGGATCAGAATATTTAGCTTATATTTATAATATTATTAAAGGTCCTATTCCAGAAATAGATATAAATTATGAAAAGAGGTTAATTAATGCATTACTTGAAATGAATGAAAATGGTTTAATTAAATCTGCTCATGACATTTCAGAAGGTGGACTTGCTGTTGCTTTGGCTGAATGTTGCATCACAGGGAAAAAACTTATTGGAGCAAAAGTTGAATTGAATGTGGAAAAAGCATCTGCTGCTTTATTTGGAGAATCTCAATCAAGAATTATTATTTCATGCGATGAAAGCAATTTAAATAAAATTAAAGAAATAGCTGATAAATATAATATAGATTTCTTGCGACTTGGTGTTACAGGTGGAAAAGAATTAAAAATTAATAATTTGATAAATATTAATATAATAGAATTAAAAGAAATTTATTTTAATGCTTTTGATAACTATTTAAAAAAAATTTAATGAATGATTTTTAACTGATTTTTCCTTGACTTATATATCGAAATGATTAAGTTAACTGTGAAATTCAAACGGAGGTTGGGAAATGAAAAGAAAAATATTGGGATGTTTGATTTTTTATTTACTTTTATCTTTTAACTTATACAGTTTTACCTTTAATATTTCAACAAAAGAAAAAAACAATAACTGCAGCTGCCTCCCTAATATAACGAAAATTGCAAAGGAATTAATGCCATCAGTTGTTAATATCAATACAACAAAAATAATAAAAAGAGCAAATCCGTTTTTTCATTATTTTCAATCACCATTTGGAGATAATGATCCATTTGATGAGTTTTTTAAAAGATTTTTTGGGGGAGCTAAACCTTATCAAGAATTTAAACAGAAAAGTTTAGGATCAGGATTTATTATTTCTGAAGATGGCTATATTTTAACAAATAATCATGTGGTTTCCAATGCTGATGAAATATATGTCACTTTACCCAATCAACATAGATATAAGGCGAAAATTGTGGGTACAGATCCTAAGACAGATATTGCATTAATAAAAATTAACCCCAAAAATGAAAAGTTAAAACCTGTAAAATTAGGGGATTCAGATAAATTACAGGTTGGAGAATGGGTGGTCGCTATTGGAAATCCATTCGGTTTTTCAAGAACAGTGACAGTAGGAATTGTTAGCGCAAAAGGGAGAGTAATTGGTGCCGGTCCTTACGATAATTTTATTCAAACAGATGCTGCAATTAATCCTGGAAATAGTGGTGGTCCTTTAATCAATATGAAAGGTGAAGTTATTGGTATAAATACTGCGATAATAGCATCTGCTCAAGGTATAGGATTTGCAATTCCAATAAATATGGCAAAAGCATTATTGCCTCAACTAAAGAAAGGGAAAATTGTAAGAGGGTGGCTTGGTGTTACAATTCAACAGGTGAATGAAGATTTGGCTCAATATTTTGGAATGAAAGAACCACATGGTGCTCTTGTAACATCAGTATTTCCTGATTCTCCTGCTCAAAAAGCAGGCATAAAAAGAGGAGATGTAATAATAGAATTTGATGGAAAAAAAGTAAAAGGAGTTCATGACTTACCTATAATCGTTGCAGGGACGCAACCTGGGAAAGTTGTGGATGTAGTCGTTTTACGTGGTGGAAAAAAGGTTACTTTAAAAGTTAAAGTTGGACAGATGGGGAAAAGTCAGACTATGACAACAGAAGAAAAAATTGATAAATTAGGAATGTATGTTGTTAACTTAACAGATGAAATAAGATCAAGATATGGAATTACTGATAAAGAAGGAGTTTTAGTATACAGAGTAAAACCTGATTCAATAGCTGACAAAGCAGGCATAAAAGAAGGTGATATAATAAAATCTATGGAATACCAAAAAGTTAGAAATGTGGAAGATTACAAGAGAATTTTAGAAAATTTTCATAAAGATAAAATGCTCGTTGATGTTAAAAGAGGTGATAGTAGAATATTTTTTGTATTAAAATTCAAAGATGAATAAAATTTTTTACTTTGATAATGCTGCAACCTCTTTCCCCAAACCACAAGAGGTTGCAGCATCTATTTATGAATATATACAGAAATTTGCAGCAAATCCTGGACGTTCATCTCACAAATTATCAATAGAAAGCGCTAAAAAAGTATTTGAAACAAGAGAAAATTTAGCAAAAATTTTTAATTTTGAAAATTCTGAACATTTTATATTTACAGCAAATGCGACAGAATCTTTAAATATTGTATTAAATGGATATTTAAATGAAAATGATTATATACTTACCACATTCTTAGAACATAATTCAGTTTTAAGACCTTTAAATTTTTTAAAAAAAACTAAAAAAATAAATATAAATTTTATTGAATTTTGTCCACAAAATGGAATTGATTTTGATGACTTTTATGAAAAATTAAAAGATAAAACTCCAAAGTTAGTTATAATAAATCATGCTTCGAATGTTACTGGCAAAATAGTTAATTTAAATAAAATTTTAGACTTAAAAAAAGAATTTAAATTTAAATTATTAATAGATGGAGCACAAACTGGAGGGATTTATAATTATAATTTAAAAGAACAAGATATAGATTTTTTAGCTTTAACTGGACATAAAGGATTATATGGCCCTCAGGGAATAGGTGTTTTATTTATTAGAAATCCTGAAATATTAAATCCATTAAAATTTGGAGGTACTGGAAGTCTTTCTGAAAAAGATATTCAGCCTGAATTTTTACCTGATAAATTTGAAAGCGGGACATTAAATGTTGTAGGAATAGTTGGTTTAAATGAAGGGTTGAATTTCATTGATAAAATTAGAATAAGTAAAATAGCTGAAAAAAAAGAAAAATTAACTGGGTTTTTTATAGAAAATTTAAAAGATATTAATGAGATTAAAATTTATTCAGATACAAAAAATAATTCAGGAGTAGTATCAATTAACATAGAAAAAATATCTCCATCTAAAATATCTCAAATTTTAGATAAAAATTTTAATATTGCAACAAGGCCTGGACTTCACTGTGCTCCTGTGATACATAAAAAGCTTGGTACTTTTCCATATGGGACAGTAAGATTTTCTTTTAGCTTTTTTAATGAAATTGATGAATTAGAATATGCTATAAATGCATTAAATTATATCACTAAAAATAACAAAAATTAAAACATTATATAATTAAATGAAAGCAATAATTATTATGGATTCAATTCATTATATTTTAAAAGCAGAAAAATTATTAAAAAAGTATGGGATAAAAATAGACTTAATTCCTGTTCCAAAGGAAGTTGATTCAAACTGTGGAAATGCTATAGAGATTAAAAACGAAGAGGATCTTTTTAAAGTTAATGAAATTTTAAAAAATCATAAAATTAATTTTAAAGTTTTTAAATATAATGAGGAATTAAACTTTTTTGTTGAAATAGGGGGATAGAATGTCTGAAAAAATTATAAATACTGTTTTGTTGACAATAATGTGCATTTTAGTTTTTGCTATTTCAACAGAAAGACGTTTTTATCAATTTAACGAATGGAAAAAAAATAAATCTTTATATTTTATAGATCATATTACTGCAGTAACAACACTTGATGCTTATCATTGGTTAAGATATGCAGAAGTAGAAACTGGAATAAAAAAGAAACCTAAATATGATTTAAGAGGTTATCCAGATTTAAAAAAATTTCCTGAAAAGATCCCATTCTTAAGCTGGCTCATTGCAAAAACATGTAATTTTTTTGATAATGAAGGTTATAATAAAGTTTATGTAGGAGGGATAAAATTTATAAATAT
Source organism: bacterium (assembly GCA_027037705.1). Lineage (GTDB taxonomy): Bacteria > DYJV01 > DYJV01 > DYJV01 > JALVYZ01 > JALVYZ01. The sequence goes on from JALVYZ010000254.1 coordinate 7,813, forward strand.
TACAGCAAGTTTATTTGTAATTCCTCTTATAATCTATCTTTTTTTATCAGGAGGTGGTTATACTGGAATTTTAGGAGCCTTATTAGGTTCTTTTAGCTGGGCATATTATGTAAGATCTTGTGTTGGTAGAATTGACACTGATAGCTTTGTTCTTGTTGCACCAATATTATTAGGGTTATTTATGCTTTTAGCTACAATTTTAAAAAATAAGTATCTACGGTATTTTTTCTCAATATTAGCAGGAGTTTCATTCTTATTTTTATCAAAAGCCCATGATGCTTTAAACGCAGGATATTTTATATATTTGCTTTTATTTATTTTTGCTCTTTTTATAAATAAATTAGAAAAAAAAGAAATTTTTATTTTAACAATATTATATATCTTATTTTCTAATCCATTACATTTAATTACGGGATTTCATAGTTTAATAGGATTTTTAAAATCAAAATATGTACTAAATTTTAATCCAGAAGGTGATATTCAAGGTAGTGTAAAAATTGTTTTTCCAAGTATTATTCATACAATTACTGAAACTCAAAGGAGACCTTTTAATGAAATAATTCAAATGGTTTTCGGAATAAAGTCTTTAGCCTTATTGGGAATTGCTGGTTCAATTGTTTATTTTATTTTAAATTTTAGAAAATCTATTTTTTTAATTCCAGTTTTTTGTATTGGATTAATGGCTTTTATTACATCAAATAGATTTGCAATGTTTTTAGCTCCATTTGTTGGATTGGGTATTGGATATCTTTTTCATTTATTAATAAAATATATTTTCAAAATAACAAATCCTGATTTATTAAAATATTCAGGTATAATTGAAATAATTTTTGCATTTGTATTTTTCTTTTCAATAAAAAATGCAACTGCATACAATTATGTTCCCCGACCATCAATTCCTCCAGACATAACAAAATCATTTATTGATCTAAAACATAAATTGCCAAAGAATTCAGCTATTTTTACATGGTGGGATTTTGGATATGCATTGATGGATATTGGTGATTTTTATACATATCATGATGGAGGCTTACATGGTGGTATAAGAACATATTTTGTAGGAAAAGCTTTAACAATGAATTCTCAAAAAAAATTCTATAATTTGATTAATTATCTTGATGATAATGGATTTAAAGGGATAAAAAATATAGTAAAAAATAACAGTACTCCGGAAAATCTATTAAATCAAGTTTTAAATTATAAAGGGAAATTAGAACCTGATGATCATATATATATTTTATACACAAAAGATATGATAGGTAAATATGGTGCTATTTCTTTTTTTGGCAACTGGGATTTTAATAGAAAAAAAAGCAATGAAGATTTTTATCAACAAATTTCATGTAATCAATTAAAAGGTAATTTTTTATTATGTGGCCCAAATTTAAAAATTGATATTGCAAATGGAGTAGGATTTCTTTCAAATAATAGAAGATTTTTACTTAAAAGAGTTTTATTTATTAATAACGGTTATGTAATTACTGATAATGAATTTCCAGAACATTTAAAAGGATGGAATTTAGAACTTGTGATGGTAAATCGCAATGTTTTTGGAATTTATCTAATTAATGATAGACTATTTTTCTCAAATTTTAATCAGCAATATATCTTAGGAAGATATGATAAGAAGTATTTTAAAGAAGTTTATAATAAATTTCCATCCGCAAGAGTATTTGAAGTTAAAAAATAACTATGATAAATGTATCTATTGTACTTTATAATAACGATGAAAGAGAAATAGATAAATTAATTAAAAATATTTCTGAATCACCAATTGTAAAAAAAATTTTTGTAATTGATAATTCAATTAGAAAAACTGAATTAAAATATAACAATAAACTAAGTTATATTTTTAATAATAAAAATATTGGATACGGTAAAGCACACAATATTGGTCTCACGAAAAGTATAAATGATGATAATATAAAAGGACATTTAATTATTAATCCAGATGTTGAGATTAGTTCTAACGATTTAGAAAGACTTTATAATTATCTTATAAATAACAAAGATATTGGAATTATTGTTCCTAAAGTAATTTATCCAAATGGAGAGATACAATATTTATCTAAACTATTACCAGACCCATTTGACTTGATTTTTAGAAGATTTTTTTATTATACAAATTTTGCTAAAAAAAAAATAAACAAATATGAACTTAGATTTACCAATTATAATAAAATTATGGAAATAGGTGTTGCTTCAGGTTCGTGTATGTTAATAAATGTTAATGCTTTAAAAAAAACTGGACTATTTGATGAAAGATATTTTATGTATTTAGAAGACTATGATTTATCAAGAAGGATTGGTAAATTTTATAAGATAATATTTTTCCCTGATGTTACAATTAGACATAAATATGAAATGCATTCATATAAAAAATTCAAAATGTTAATAGTTCATATAATTTCTGCAATTAAATATTTTAATAAATGGGGTTGGTTTTTTGATAAGTATAGGAAAACAAAAAATAAACAAATTTTAAAAAAATTGAGGTGGGAAAATGAATAAAAAAAATAATAAAAAAGGATTTACATTAATTGAATTATTGGTAGTTATGGTAATTTTAGGGTTATTAGCTTCACTTGTTGCTCCAAAATTTTTTAATAAGATTGGGGAATCAAAAGTTAAAACAGCTAAAGCTCAAATTGAATTATTAGGTAGTGCACTGGATAATTTTTATTTAGATGTAGGGAGATATCCAACTACTGAAGAAGGTTTAGAAGCATTAATTAAAAAGCCAGATTCTGTACCTGAAGACAAATGGAAAGGACCATACTT
>JALVYZ010000255.1 GCA_027037705.1 bacterium
ACACGGCAGCGATAATAGTGTTCAGCCTGAAGCCGCTAGGCTAACATTTTTCAAACCCTATTCCCTTAACCACCTTTCTAGGCCCAGTAGCTAGCCCCCTAACAGCTATACAGGTTCTATTCCTCGACCCGACGAGAGGTGCATATCTGCATGGCCTTCGATATCAAGGGGCTAAGGGTTCTCGTAACGGCCTCGAGCCGGGGCATAGGCCGTGGAGTAGCAGAGGTACTCCTCCAGGAAGGCGCACGCGTAGTAATAAACGGGCGGGATCGGGCCCGGCTAGAGAAGACCCTAGCGGAGCTCAAGCAGCTGGGAGAGGTCTACGCGGTCCAGGCAGACCTGACTAGGAGGGAAGAGGTCGAGCATCTAGTCAATAAGGCTGCTGAGCTGCTCGGCGGGCTCGATGCACTAGTTTATATTCCGGGGCCTCCTAGGCCTGGGAAGTTCCGTGACCTGGGCCTCGAGGACTGGGAGTACGCGGCACGCCTACTAGCCCTAAGCCCCATATGGGCGGCTTACTATGCCCTGCCATGGCTAGAGAAGAGCAGTAACCCCTCCATGGTGTTCTCGACAAGCATTGCTGTGAGGGAGCCCCTCGAGGACATAGCGTTGTCGAATGTGATGAGGATAAGTATTCACGGCCTTGTAAAAACACTTGCGAGAGAGCTTGGCCCGAGAGGGATAAGGGTAAACGCGATACTACCAGGCTACATAATGACTGACCGCGTCAGACAGGTAGCGGAGAAACGCGCAGCCGAGACGGGCAAACCCGTGGAGAAGGTAATCGAGGAAATGGCGGCCAATGTCCCCTTAAGGAGGATAGGCTCGCCCCGGGAAGTCGGCTACCTAGTAGCATTCCTCATAAGCCCCTACGCGAGCTACATAAACGGGGCCTCGATACCAATAGATGGCGGCCTACTACGTTCTGTTTTCTAACACTCTCTCACATCACTGGGTTCTTCTACTGGCTAGCGTGGCATGTACACGAATACTTTATCCAATCCCTCACAACAGAATCTATCATTGCCGCCCCAACTGCTCCTACGAAGAGAGCTGAGATACGAGTAAGTATCACCATCACGTTGCGCCCAACCCTTCTAAGTATAATGTCAGCGCCCATGAGCACAGCCCACACGGTGAACGTGACAGCAGGTATCACCGCTAATAGGACAAGTATATGCCCCTGAGTACTAAACAATATAAGGTATGTTATCGTCGCAGGACCCACGAGAATAGGCATCGAGAGCGGGACAATAGCAGCGTCCCTGGGATCCGGTGTCTGTGTTATAGGCCTACCGGTTAGACGATAAAGAGCAATAGCTATAAGTATAATACCTCCCGCCAACCGGAACTGCATAATAGTAACATGATAAACCTCTAAGAGGAACTCGCCAGTAAGAGCCATTACGTAAAGCAATGCAAGTACAACGAGTGATACATAGTTTATGAGCTGATTCCTCTCCCTAGGACTAAGCTTCTCAGCTATATCAGCAAATATCGGAGCAGCACCAAACGGGTTCATAATGAACAATAACGTTATGTAATAAGAAGCATAGAGCTTAGCCCAATGAACAAGCCCAGCCTCCACAGCCCCCGGTGCCTCGCCTCCTCGCTCGCCGCCACACCCCTTTCTTGCAGCTCCCCGCATACACTGGGAGAGAAATAAGCTTATAGCAAAAACGCCGCAAAGCCGCAACAACACAGCACTAGTAATGATAAAAATGATGCATTAGTTAAGCTGCGAATAAATATAGCTATCTCTATTACGTTACACTGGACGAGTTTCTTAAGATAATCTTAGTACTAATTATTAAAACATATGTGTTGACTCAATGTATCTAAAGTATCTAAAAGTGTAAGCATTTATCTAACGAGAGGAAGACACGTGCATCACATAGGAAATGGCCACCGAGGTTATTAACCAGTTATTAAAACATAGAGGAAGCCTTAGAGAATTCAAAGAAATCCTAAAATCTGCCTAAAAAGAGTTCTCGGAATGAGTAAAAATAAATGCATTTACTCTATAGGATAAATATCAAAAATATCTAGCATAAGACATACTATATATCAAACGTTTCTATATTATTGGGGTAAAGGTACTCTTGTACAAATTTATCTATGGTTGTCCATTTAGCGTCAACATCGTTCAGAAATACTGCAATATGCATATGTGGAGCTAGTTCCTTTATATGAAATATTATACTTGCTACCCTTGTATAATTGGCATTTGAGCGTATCTTACCCGTACTAAATGAAGGTTTTTCTACGAGGACTATCCATGTGTTCTTCGTATTTACTGACCAGAATCCTATAGGACCCCCTATGTTGAGGGGATTTACTCCCGGTCTCCAAATATAGTTCTCAGCTAGACCATAAGTATTGTTCCAATATAGCGCTAGTATAGCGTGTCCTCCCTTTCTTCCCGACTCTATGGTATGTGCAAAACTTGCAACATATACCTCTAAGCCTGGAAGAGAAGCTAAATCCATTACTGATGCCATAATGGTCTGCATCATAACACAATTACCAGCTTTAGTAAGCATGGCGTCGTCCATACCCACAAAGAATAATTCGCTATGAAACCAGAGCTGGAGCCCGCCTTGCCTTGGATTATCTAACGTTGCCGTGAAATGTAGGAAATAACCAAGCCACGTATTCATTATAGTATCAAGTAACCCTCCTTTGCTCCAAATATATCTAGCCATAGCCGCCATTACTGCGGTCTCGGGGGAAAGCATATTGCTGATCCTTGCAACATATATGTTTCTGGCTATTATTATGTTAGGTCCATGCATACTATAAAAGCCCCCTCTACTAGCATCCTCTCTGTAAAGCACCGAGAAGATTTCAGAATAAAATTTCCAAGAACTTATATGGAGTTTACCTGCAAAGTATATAGCCCATAGTAGCTCCGTTTTATTATGAAGCTCCGTAGAGTTTCGTAGCACTTTTATTATCATTTGTTCATCCTTAGTCAAGGACGGATAAGGATGAGTTGAGCCATACTTAGCCACAAGCTCGCTAAGAACCGGGTCAAGAGATCTATCATCGCGACCCATTAGCGGATACCACACATGGTCTTCATTGAAAATAAGTATTATATCAGAAGGAGGAGAACTAACTTCTCTTCCTTTGTAATCTACAAGTCTGTAAGTGTTTCCATCCTTAAACGCTACGAATCCTGTTCCGTTGGAAGACATTAATAGATACGGGTGATAGCCTTTGTCCTTATACTTGAAGTAAAGAAACTCAGCCATTGAAAGCGG
>JALVYZ010000256.1 GCA_027037705.1 bacterium
TTAAATATTTAGCCATTTGTAAACCAACTAAATTAACAAGGTGCTTAGTAACCCCACCACCGACAAATGTACCTAAAGAAGTTTCTGGAAAACCAATTGTAGCAGTATCAGACATTATTATAAAATCACAATTCATTGCCATCTCTGTCCCTGCTCCTCTTGCAGGTCCATTAACTACTGCTATAATAGGCTTTGGATACTCATAAATCATTTTTGTTGTATTATGAGCTAAAAATATATATTCCCTCTTTTGCCAGCCTGTTCTATCTCCCTGGGAATGTTTTTTTAAATCTGCACCTGCGCAAAATGCTTGTTTCTCTTTCCCATCTTTTTTTAAAACTGAACCTGTTAAAATTAAAACTCTTATTTCATTATCATTTTCTACTTTTTTTAAAACATCCTGAATTTCTATATACATCTCCTCAATAACAGCATTCATTCTTTCAGGTCTGTTAAGCTTTATTATCCCAATATTTTCTTTTTTTTCAAAGATTATTGTTGTATATCTTTCCATTGTATACACCTCTTTTTTTCTTCCGCCATTACTCCTATAAAAAAATTTTTTCAAGCTTTTTTTTAAAAAATTTTAATTTTTTCATGAAATTCTTTTTTTGTATATTTCTTCAATATATTTATTATTTTATCTTTTATCGGAGATATATCCTTTTTTGGTAAAACTAAAATAAATGGAGATGGAATCTCTGATAAATGAATTGGAACAGATGGGATATTTAGAGAAAAGTTCTTTAAAATTTTATTTTCTTTTTTATTTCTTCCTACAACAATAAGATACTCATTGTTAATTAAAATAACTCTACCATACTTTATTATCTCAAAATAATCTGGAGGCAAATTATTATTTTTAAAAACTTTCCTTAAAAGCATAACTTTTTTACAATAACCTTCATCTGTAAGTAAACATCCACCAGCAGGTGAAGGAATTGGGTTTATATTAAATTTTTTAGCTAATTGTAGTTGTGATTTCCTTGATCTTCCTTTTAAATCTAAAAATTTAGACTTATCAATTTCAAAATTTATCTTTGATGTTGAAATTGCAAGTGGTCTTAATATAAAACCTCTAACACCTGCTTCTTTTTCAATTAAATTCATAAAACTCTTTTGTTGCGAAAATGGTCTCTGTCCTGGAATTTCTCCTGTTGCAATACAATCATAACCTTCTTCTTCCATTATTTTTTTAGCTTCTTTTAAAAATAGTATTTTACAATCAACACATGGATTTAAATTATTTCCATAACCAAATTTAGGATTAAATAAGATTTCAAGATATTTTTCTGAAATATTAATTAAATTTAAATCAATATTATGATTCATCTTTATTTTTTTTATATATTCATCTTTATCCTGAATATGTAAAAAAGGCATATAAAATTGAATAACTTTTAGTTGAAAATCATCTTTTAAAAGATAATAGCACAATAAACTATCAAGACCTCCAGAAAAAAGTAAAATTATTTTTTGCATAATTTATCTTTCATTCCTTTATTTTTTATTTCATGCTGTTTCATTCTTGAATGGACAAGACTATTTTCACCTACATCCTTTGTTACTGTTGTCCCAGCTGCAATTAAAGTATAATCTCCAACTTTAACTGGAGCAACAAGCTGTGTATCACTTCCAATAAACACATTCTTTCCAATATATGTTTTATGTTTATTTACTCCATCATAATTGCAAGTTATAGTTCCTGCACCAACATTTGTACCTTCACCAATAAAAGCATCTCCCAGATATGACAGATGAGAAGCTTTTACACCATCTTCTAACTTTACTTTTTTTGTTTCAACAAAATTACCAATTTTACAATTATTACCAATATCTGAATCCGGTCTTAAATGAGAAAATGGACCAATTTGACTAAAATTTCCAATTTTAGCATTTTCAATATAACAGAATCCTTTTATTATTACATCTTCTAAGATATTAGAATCTTTAATAAAATTATTTTTCCCAATTATACAATTTTTCCCAATTTTACTTTTTCCTGTAATAAAATTTCCAGGATAAATAACAGTATCATTTCCTATTTCAACATCATATCCAATAAAAGTAGTTTCAGGTTTAATAAATGTTACTCCATTTAACATTAAATCTTCTATTTTTCTTCTTAACAAAATATTTTCAGCTTGAGATAGATGTACTCTTGTATTTATTCCTAAAAACTGAATTGATTCTTCTTCTACATAAGCATCTACTTTAAAATTATTTTTGTTTGCTTCATAAATAATATCAGTTAAGTAATATTCACCTTGAGCATTATTATTTTTTAACTTCTTTAAAAGATTAAATAAAACTTTGGATTTAACAATGTAAATTCCTGTATTAATCTCTTTTATATCCTTTGTCTTTTCATCTGCATCTTTCTCTTCAACTATTTTTAAAAATTTTCCATTATTTCTAATTATTCTCCCGTATCCAAAAGGATTTTCTAATTTTGTTGATAACACTGCAATATCAAGTGAATTATTATTGTAAAATTCTATAAAATTCTTTATTGTATCAACTTTTACAAGTGGCATATCACCGCACAAAATTAAAATATCACCATTAAAAAATTCTAAACTTTTTTCACAACACATAACAGCATGGCCAGTTCCTTTTTGTTCTTCTTGAATTACAAAGTTTAATTTTAAATAATTTTTAAGAGACTCTTTAACTAATTCTCTTTTGTAACCTACAACAACATAAATATTTTCCTCATTAGTAACTTTTTTAGCAGTATTAATAACAAATTCAATCATAGGCTTTTCCATAATTTTATGCAAAACTTTTGGTAGTTCTGATTTAAATCGTGTTCCTTTTCCTGCAGCTAAAATAATTGTTACCAAATTCATTTTACTCCCTCTAAAAATATTTTATAATCTCAGCGAGTTCCAGAGTTATAATTCCATGTGCATCTTTAATCATTTCTTCAATATCTGGTAAAATATCTCCTATTTTTTCCATTGTATCTATAATTTCTATAATTATAGGTAAATCCTGAGATAGAGCCAGAGTTCTTGAAGAATGGATAATTGAACTTGAACCATATCCATAAATTCCTCTAATAACAGTAGCACCAGCTATCCCTTTTTCTTTACAGTGATTCACAATAGCTTTAAATAATGGCATCCCATTGTAAGTATCATCAGAACCTATAAAAATTCTCATTAATTTTTGTTTTCCAACTAATCTTTGATGTGGCATTTAAATTACCCCCTTGCTAAATAAATTCCAAAAAAAGCTGCAGCAAGACTTAAAAAAAC
>JALVYZ010000257.1 GCA_027037705.1 bacterium
TACTTTACCATCTAATTTTTCAAAAAAACTTTCATCTTGAGTCAAAAACACATCTATTCCATTATCTGAGAACCCTGCATAAATTAAATTGTTAAAACCATCATTATACTTTTCAAGATAAAATGTTATATTTTCTCCATTCGGAAACTCTTTAATTTCATTATATTCTATACCTTTATCATCAGCTATTCCAAATTTTTCAAGTAAAGAATCAAATTCAAGTTGTTTAAAAATTTCATATAATTTCTCCAAGTCTGGATTTTTTAATCTGAAAGTGTTTTTTGAAATATTTAGATTTAAATCAAATCTTAATTTTATAAGTTCTTTACTCAAAAATGCATTATTTTTATTTTCAATTAAAGCCTTTTTTATTCTTTCTTTTGAAATTTTATCAATTGAATTATAAATATCTTCAATTGAGCCAAATTGGTTAATTAATTCTGAAGCTGCTTTTGGACCAATCCCTTTTACTCCTGGAATATTATCAATTTTATCTCCAACTAAAGCAAAATAATCAATTAAATATTTTTTAGGAACACCAAACTTTTCTTTAATATCCTTCTCAGTATAAATAATATCTCGCATAGTATCCCACATTTTTACATTATCAGCTAAAAGAGTCATTAAATCTTTATCACCAGAAATAATTATAATCTCTGCATCATTTTCCTTTTTTAAGTTCTCAACAAGAGTAGCAATTACATCATCAGCTTCAACATCTTCTTTTTCAATTATTGGGATATTCAATGCTTCAACTATTTTTTTTATAAAAGGAATCTGGACAACTAAAGAATCATCCATAGGAGGGCGATTTGCCTTATATTCAGGGAATATTTCATTTCTGAAAGTTTTTTTAGCAGCATCAAATACAACAACAATGTAATCTGGTTTGTCTTCAAGAATTTTCAAGAGCATTTTTGTAAAGCCGTATATTGCATGTGTTGGAAAACCATCTCTTGTGGTTAAAGGCTTTAGAGCATGATATGCTCTATGAATATAAGAATTGCCATCAATAATATAAATTTTTTTCATTTTATATAATAATCCTGCAATGGCTTTACATCAACTTTACCTTTCTTTTTTGCTTCTATTGCAAATGAAGCAGATATTGCTCCTGCTAATGTTGTAAAATATGGGATTCCATAGGTAATTGTTGTTCTACGAATAGCATATGAGTCCTCAGCTGCTTTTTGAGTATTTGGTGAATTTATAACAAGATCTATCTCTTTATTTTTAATATGATCAACTATATTTGGTCTTCCTTCATATACTTTCATTACTGCCTTTGCTTCAATACCAAATGATTTTAAATATTCAGCTGTATTTCTTGTAGCATAAACTTTAAAACCAAGAGAACTTAATTTTTTTCCTACAATTTCAAAACCTTTTTTATTATGTACTGTTATTAAAACATTCCCTTTTTCAGGCAAATTATTATTAGCTGCAATTTGAGATTTTAAAAATGCTGTTCCAAAATCTCTTGCAATTCCCATCACTTCACCAGTTGACTTCATCTCAGGTCCAAGTACAGTATCAACACCAGGAAATTTTATAAATGGGAAAACAGCTTCTTTTACAGAAAAATATTCAGGAAGGTAATTCTCTTTTATTCCCAGTTCCTTAATTTTTTTACCTATCATAATTTTAGCAGCTAATTTTGCAAGCGGGATTCCTGTTGCCTTTGAAACAAATGGGACAGTCCTTGAAGCCCTTGGATTTACTTCTAAAATATAAATTTCATTATCTTTAACAGCAAATTGGACATTCATTAAGCCTTTTACTTCTAATTTTAAAGCCAAAGCTTTAGTTTGTTCTGCTATCTCTTTAATTATCTCTTTTGGCAAAGAGTATGGAGGAATAGAACAAGCACTATCACCAGAATGGATTCCAGCTTCTTCTATATGTTCCATTATTCCACCAATTACAACTTCTTCTCCATCACAAAGACAATCAACATCAATCTCTTTTGCCTCAGTCAAATATTTATCAATTAAAACTGGATGCTCATATGATACTTTAACAGCTCTATGCATATACTCAATTAAACTTTCCTCATCATAAACTATTTCCATAGCTCTTCCACCAAGCACATATGAAGGTCTAACTAAAACTGGATATCCAATATCTTTTGCAATTTTAACAGCTTCTTCAATTGTCATTGCAGTTGCATTTGGAGGCTGTTTTAAACCAAGTTCATCTAATAATTGCTTAAATCTCTCCCTATCTTCAGCTTTATCTATATTATCAGGGTCAGTTCCAATTATAGGAGCTCCAGCTTTTTTTAATGGGACAGCTAATTTTAAAGGAGTTTGTCCTCCAAATTGGACTATTATTCCATCTGGCTTTTCATGTTCTACAATATTCAAAACATCTTCATAGGTTAAAGGTTCAAAATATAATTTATCTGAAATGTCATAATCTGTACTAACAGTTTCAGGATTACAATTAACCATTATTGCTTCATAACCTTCTTCTTTTAAAGAAAACACAGCATGAACACAACAATAATCAAATTCTATACCTTGACCTATTCTATTTGGTCCACCACCTAAGATAATCACCTTTTTTCTTTTACTTCTCTCAGACTCATTTTCAATTTCATAAGTAGAGTAAAGATATGGAGTAAATGCTCTAAATTCAGCTGCACATGTATCTACTGTTTTATATACAGGTATTATTTGATATTTCTTCCTTAAATTTCTAATTTCAATTTCATTTTTGCCTGTTAACTCCCCAATTCTTTTATCTGAAAAACCATATTCTTTTAATTTTTTTAAACTTTCTTTTGATAAATCTTTACTTCTTTTAAGCTTTTCTTCTTCATCAATTATCTGTTTTACATTGAATAAAAACCATTTATCAATTTTTGTATAATTGTGAATATCATCTATAGTAAAACCCTTTCTAAATGCTTCTCCAACAAACCATAATCTTTCACTGTTTGGAGTTTTTAATTTTTCTATAATTAAATCTTCTTTAATCTCGCCATCATTTATTTTATCAAATCCATATGTATCTATCTCTAAAGAACGCATAGCTTTTTGTAGAGACTCTTTAAAAGTTCTACCTATTGCCATTACTTCACCAACAGATTTCATTTGAGTTGTTAATGTTGCATCTGCATTTGGAAATTTTTCAAAAGTAAATCTTGGAATTTTAGTCACAACATAATCTATTGTTGGTTCAAATGATGCAGGTGTTTCTTTTGTAATATCATTCTGAATTTCATCTAATGTATAACC
>JALVYZ010000258.1 GCA_027037705.1 bacterium
CCCGCTCCGCAAGGCGGCCAATGGTCTCTTCAAACAACGCGACCACCGCCTCCTCGCCTTCCAGGTAGGCTTGATGGATCACTGCGCGGGTCGGCATCACAAATTTGCTCATGGCGCTATTGTCACCTATTTGGCCTTTTTTGCCAAGGCTTCGCGACTAAATAGGCTGAATAGTTACATAAATTCTAATTCAAAAAGTTTCAATCCACGCTCCCCGCGAGGGGGAGCGACTGGACGCATTATTTATTACCCTTACCTTTTCCCGTGTTTCAATCCACGCTCCCCGCGAGGGGGAGCGACCGCTCGCCGTGCCGTCTTCTTCGGCTTTGCCGAGGTGTTTCAATCCACGCTCCCCGCGAGGGGGAGCGACGGGGCGAGCGCACGCAAACCCCCAAATGTGGCGCTTGTTTCAATCCACGCTCCCCGCGAGGGGGAGCGACGTGCCCACGACTTTGATGATTGCGGCGACCGCGCGGTTTCAATCCACGCTCCCCGCGAGGGGGAGCGACGACCGGCGGCTACGGCGATAGCGGGCACACGTACTACGGTTTCAATCCACGCTCCCCGCGAGGGGGAGCGACCCCAAACACTGCCTGATAGCGGTCATCCCGAATTGTTTCAATCCACGCTCCCCCGCGAGGGGGAGCGACATTACGCGGGCCGAATACCGGCGGGCACTGGGCTACGTTTCAATCCACGCTCCCCGCGAGGGGGAGCGACCGTCAGGGTTGCCTGCACATTGTTGCTTCCCTTTTGTTTCAATCCACGCTCCCCGCGAGGGGGAGCGACTCTCCTGTAAATCGTGGGGGATATGCCACTTCTGGTTTCAATCCACGCTCCCCGCGAGGGGGAGCGACGCGGCTCATTCATAATTCCGCCTCACTCCACGGAGTTTCAATCCACGCTCCCCGCGAGGGGGAGCGACGACCCAACGGATAGGTCAGCGGCGGGGCGGGTTAGGGTTTCAATCCACGCTCCCCGCGAGGGGGAGCGACCTTCTTGCAATTCCAGCAAGGCGCCTTGGTAATCGTTTCAATCCACGCTCCCCGCGAGGGGGAGCGACGGGCGCGACACGTTGGATATGGTGCTTGTGTTGAGTTTCAATCCACGCTCCCCGCGAGGGGGAGCGACATGGGTAGAGGACTACACACGGCGGGCGGGTGAGGTTTCAATCCACGCTCCCCGCGAGGGGGAGCGACTGGGACGCCCATAGATGTTGGCTTTAGTTGCAAGTTTCAATCCACGCTCCCCGCGAGGGGGAGCGACAGTTATATGCGCAATTGCCGCCGCTATCCAGATAAGTTTCAATCCACGCTCCCCGCGAGGGGGAGCGACATCAGCGTCAAGTACCAAAGGCATCATAGTAGGGACGGTTTCAATCCACGCTCCCCGCGAGGGGGAGCGACTGACGCCGACCGTTGGGCGCTATGCCCGAAAGGAGTTTCAATCCACGCTCCCCGCGAGGGGGAGCGACCCTGGTTGCTCGCGTTCATGCTATCCCTTGGCGTAGTTTCAATCCACGCTCCCCGCGAGGGGGAGCGACCCTTCCCCCGCGCCCAGACCCCGACCCCGAAATTGTTTCAATCCACGCTCCCCGCGAGGGGGAGCGACCCCCACACACTAAAAGGAGTGCAAAAATGTGGTATGTTTCAATCCACGCTCCCCGCGAGGGGGAGCGACATCACTTGCAACCGCAAGAATCTCAAAATCATTAGGTTTCAATCCACGCTCCCCGCGAGGGGGAGCGACGAAAGAGGGAAAATGTTGAGCGTCAAAATTAATGAGTTTCAATCCACGCTCCCCGCGAGGGGGAGCGACAAATCTATCCCTATAATCATTAATTCCATAAGAGAAGTTTCAATCCACGCTCCCCGCGAGGGGGAGCGACAAGAAACTACGAATTTCACAGCCCTCTGGCAATACGTTTCAATCCACGCTCCCCGCGAGGGGGAGCGACTAAAAGCACTTGGGTAAAAGAAAATCACTTGGAAGTTTCAATCCACGCTCCCCGCGAGGGGGAGCGACTTCGTTGCTGATTACATGATACCACTTTTTCTTTGTTTCAATCCACGCTCCCCGCGAGGGGGAGCGACGTCCAAAGTAGGGGGGATTACAGATTTGGAGCCCTGTTTCAATCCACGCTCCCCGCGAGGGGGAGCGACAAGGAGTGCAAAACTATGTCAGTAACAATCAACGGTTTCAATCCACGCTCCCCGCGAGGGGGAGCGACAGACGACGAAAATGGTATTGCTGTTCTCAGCGGAGTTTCAATCCACGCTCCCCGCGAGGGGGAGCGACACCCTTTCCAAGGTAGCCAGGGAGATGACTGCCTTGGTTTCAATCCACGCTCCCCGCGAGGGGGAGCGACCTCGTTGCTGATTACATGATACCACTTTTTTCCGGTTTCAATCCACGCTCCCCGCGAGGGGGAGCGACAATGGAAAATTAAGCGTGGTCGCAAGAAAGATACAGTTTCAATCCACGCTCCCCGCGAGGGGGAGCGACATCTGTTGCTCTGCCTGTACTCCCTGACGGTGGAAGTTTCAATCCACGCTCCCCGCGAGGGGGAGCGACATACCCGCGTGCGTTCACCCGCAGCGTCGCCCGCTGTTTCAATCCACGCTCCCCGCGAGGGGGAGCGACGAAACTGGTTGTGAGGGTTGCGGAAGGCGAGGTGGAGTTTCAATCCACGCTCCCCGCGAGGGGGAGCGACCGGCGTGGAGCAGGCGGCGCATTTCGTCGGGCGTGTTTCAATCCACGCTCCCCGCGAGGGGGAGCGACATTACACCGTTGAGGTGCAGCGAGCGTGAGGAGGTGTTTCAATCCACGCTCCCCGCGAGGGGGAGCGACAACCGGCTGTGGGAGTGGGTGGAAGCAGTAGAGCATGTTTCAATCCACGCTCCCCGCGAGGGGGAGCGACGGACAGATGGATTTAGGGTTTGCGAGTTAGCGGGGTGTTTCAATCCACGCTCCCCGCGAGGGGGAGCGACGCGGAGCAGGAGAAGTAGCCCATGAGCCAACAGCGTTTCAATCCACGCTCCCCGCGAGGGGGAGCGACCTGCGTGAAATCCTCAATGAGGAAATCAACGGTCTTGTTTCAATCCACGCTCCCCGCGAGGGGGAGCGACGTCTTTGCGCCCCATTGCTCGGTTCCTGGTACGGGTTTCAATCCACGCTCCCCGCGAGGGGGAGCGTGGATTGAAACCCGTACCAGGAACCGAGCAATGGGGCGCAAAGACGT
>JALVYZ010000259.1 GCA_027037705.1 bacterium
CTTTAGATGAGTTATCCACTGTAGATAACTGACTTTTTAATAAATCAATCTTTTTTTCTTTTTCTTTATAGTCATCAATACTTTTTAAATAATTTGCATAAATGGATATAAAATCTAAAAATTTGTTAATTAATTTATCGTTGTTATTTATATCTGATAAATTTAGTTGATAATTATATGAGTTACTTTTTATAAGATTAATTATTTTATAGATTAGAGATATTTGAAGTAATTCTTTTGGGTCATTAGTGTTTTTAGATTTTAATTTTAAAAGAAGATTGTTATAATAATTTAAATCTGGCAGTGATTTATTTAAAATTCCAAATACCGAAGTAGAAAAAAATAGAGCAATGAGTATAGTTAAAATATACTTTTTCATTTAAAGTAAATTTATCATAAATTAAATATTTTATGCAATAGTTATTTTATTATTGAAATAATTGATGATAAAAAATGTAAATTCGTGTCTTAAGAAAAATAAAAAAAGCAGGATAGAATCCTGCTTTTTATTTTAATAATTTTACCACCATCTTATATCAAATCTATCAAGATTCATAACTTTATTCCATGAATCTATAAAATCATTTATAAATTTTTCTTTAGCATCGTCACTTGCGTAAAATTCTGAAAGAGCCCTTAGTTCTGGATGATGGCCAAAAATTAAATCAACTCTTGTTGCTGTCCACTTAGTCTCTCCAGTTTTTCTGTCTTTTCCCTCAAATATATATTCATCTTCAGACGCTGGTAGCCATTCAATATTTAAATCAAGTAAATTTACAAAAAAATCATTGTTCAAAACTTCTTTATTTTTTGTAAAAACACCATGAGGTAGATGATTAAAGTTAGCATTTAATACCCTTAATCCTCCTAATAATACAGTCATTTCAGGTGCTGTCAATGTTAAAAGTTGTGCTCTGTCTATTAAAAGTATCTCAGGTAAGATGTTGAATTTATTTTTTAAGTAATTTCTAAATCCATCATAAACAGGCTCTAAATATTTATGAGTTTCTATATCTGTTTGCTCTTGATTAGCATCAACTCTTCCTGGGGTAAATGGGACTTTTACCTTGAATCCAGCTTTTTTAGCAGCTTCTTCAATTGCAGCACAGCCACCTAAAACAATTAAATCAGCTAAAGAAACTTTTTTTCCATCGATATTGGCATGTTCTTTATTGAATTTTTTTTGAATTCCTTCTAAAATATTTAATACCTTAGATAATTGTTCAGGCATATTAACTTCCCAATTTCTTTGAGGGTTTAATCTAATTCTTGCTCCATTTGCCCCTCCTCTTTTATCAGAACCACGAAAAGTAGCAGCTGAAGACCAGGCTGTATAAACAAGTTCTGAAATTTTTAACCCAGAATTAACAATTTTTGTTTTTAATATTTTAATATCATTTTCCTCTATTAATTGATAATCTACTTCAGGCAGAGGATCTTCCCATGGAAAAACTTCTTTGGGAATTTCTTTCCCAATATATCTTGAACGGGGACCCAAATCTCTATGAATAAGTTTAAACCAAGCTTTTGCAAATGCTTCAGCAAATTCTTGAGGATTTTCTAAAAATCTTCTCGCAATTTTTTCATATTCAGGATCATATCTCAAAGCAAGGTCAGTAGTAAGCATTGTTGGGGGATGTTTTTTCTTTGAGTCATAAGCATCTGGAACAATTTTTGGAGCGCCTTTGGCAACCCATTGATATGCCCCTGCTGGACTTTTAGTTAATTCCCATTCATATCCAAAAAGATTCCACAAGAAATTATTGGTCCATTGTGTTGGAGAGCTTGTCCAGGTTACTTCAAGTCCACTTGTAATAGTATCTGGTCCTTTTCCTGTTTTGTAGCTGTTTTTCCAGCCTAACCCCTGTTCATTAATTGGAGCAAGTTCAGGTTCGGGACCCAAATGATCTGGAGTGCTTGCCCCATGACATTTCCCAAAAGTATGTCCACCTGCAATTAAAGCAACAGTATCTACATCATCCATGCCCATTCTTTTGAAAGCTTCTCTAATATCTTTTGCAGCTTCTTTAGGATCAGGATTTCCTCCTGGACCTTCTGGATTAACATAAATTAAACCCATTTGTGTAGCAGCGAGAGGTCCTTCGAGCTTCCCTTCTTCTGTATGTCTTTGATCATCAAGCCACTCTTCTTCTGGCCCCCAATAAACACTTTCATCAGCCTCCCACCAATCTTCTCTTCCACCTGCAAAACCAAGTGTATTAAATCCCATTGACTCTAATGCAACATTTCCAGCAAGCACAAGTAAATCAGCCCATGATAGCTTTCTTCCATATTTCTTTTTGATAGGCCAGAGAAGTCTTCTTGCTTTATCAAGGTTTACATTATCAGGCCAGCTATTAACAGGTGCAAATCTTTGTTGTCCAGAATTCGCTCCACCTCTTCCATCAGCAATACGATATGTTCCTGCACTATGCCAAGCCATTCTTATAAATAAAGGACCATAATGGCCAAAGTCTGCAGGCCACCAATCTTGAGAATTTGTCATTAATTCTTTTAAATCTTTTTTTACAGCATCAATATCGAGACTTTCAAATTCTTCTTTGTAATTAAAATCTTTACCTAATGGATTTCTTTCAGGACAATTTTGATGTAAAATTTTTAAATTAACTTTTTTTGATATCCAATTTTTGCTTTTTTTCCCTTTCATTTTATCCTCCATTTTTAATTGATAATTATTATTATCTAATAAAAAATATTTTGTCAAGAAAATTTTTATTAATTGATAAAAATTTTTAATTAAAAATTAATGTTGACTTGTGTTGGTTATAATGCTAATAATAATCAATTGATTTAATTTTTAGGAGGATTTGGAAGTGGATTTTCACAAAAAATTACGAGAAAAAGGGTTAAAAGCAACTCCACAGAGATTGTTAATTTTAAATATAATAAAAGAGGGTGGTCATATTGATATTGAAGATATTTACAATAAATTAAAAAAAATAATCCCTTCAATCTCAATAGCTACAATTTATAAAAATTTAAAGTTACTTGTAGATAAAGGAATCATAAAAGATGTAAATATTAGTTCTTTTAAACAAATGTATGAAGTAAATACAAAAGAACATATTCACTTAATATGTAAAAAATGTAGAAAAATATATGATTTAGATTTTGGAGAAATTGATATAAAAAATTTTATTGAAAAAAAGATAGATGATAAAATAGATAAAATTGAAATTAATGTATTTTTTTTATGTGAAAAATGTAAATAATAT
>JALVYZ010000260.1 GCA_027037705.1 bacterium
GAAAATGGTAGGGCTGAGCAATATGCAATGATTTACGATAGTCCAGTAACTAACACAATTAAAAAATTTACATATAAAGAGTTAAGAGACTATGTTGCTAAATTTGCAGGTGTATTAAAATCATTTGGTGTTGAAAAAGGTGATAGAGTAGTTATTTATATGCCAATGGTTCCAGAAGCTGTTGTGGCAATGCTTGCATGTGCAAGACTTGGTGCGATTCATTCTGTAGTATTTGGAGGATTTGCTTCAAATGAGCTTGCAATAAGAATTGATGATGCAAAACCTAAAGTTATAGTATCTGCTTCATGTGGAATTGAACCAAAAGGTGTTATCCCTTATAAACCACTTCTTGATAAAGCAATTGAATTAGCAAAACATAAACCTGAAAAATGTATAATTTATCAGAGACCACAAGTAAAAGCAGATTTGATAGAAGGTAGAGATTATGATTGGGAAGAATGTATGAAAAATGCAGAACCTGCTGATTATGTTGTTGTAAAAGCAACTGATCCTCTATACATTCTATACACATCAGGAACAACTGGAATCCCAAAAGGTGTTGTAAGAGATAATGGAGGACACGCAGTTGCAATGAGATGGAGCTTAGAATATGTTTATGGGATGCAACCTGGAGAGGTCTACTGGGCAGCATCTGATGTTGGCTGGGTTGTTGGCCATTCATACATAGTTTATGCACCTTTAATTACAGGTTGTACAACAATTTTATTTGAAGGGAAACCTGTTGGAACTCCAGATGCTGGAGTTTTCTGGAGAGTTATTTCTGAACATAATGTTAAAGTTCTTTTTACTGCTCCAACTGCTTTTAGAGCAATAAAAAAAGAAGATCCAAATGGTGAATTATTAAAAAAATATGATTTAAGTAACTTCAAATATCTATTTTTAGCTGGAGAAAGACTTGACCCAGATACTTACTATTGGGCATCAGATTTATTGAAAAAACCTGTAATTGACCACTGGTGGCAAACTGAAACAGGTTGGGCAATAGGAGGAAACTGTGTGGGAATTGAATTATTACCAGTTAAAGCTGGTTCATGTACAAAACCAGTTCCAGGATATAATGTTAAAATAGTTGATAGTGACAATAATGAATTGCCAAATGGCCAGGAAGGAATTGTTGTTATTAAATTACCTTTGCCACCTGGAACACTTCCAACATTATGGCAGAATGATCAGAAATTTATAGAATCTTATCTTGCTCCATTTCCAGGATACTATTTTACTGGTGATGGTGGCTATTTTGACGAAGATGGATATCTGTTTATTATGGGAAGAGTTGATGATATAATAAATGTTGCTGGGCATAGATTATCTACAGGTGGAATGGAAGAGGTTATAGCAAAACATCCTGCTGTAGCTGAATGTGCTGTTATTGGAGTTCATGACGATCTAAAAGGTGAAGTCCCAATAGGTTTTTATGTCCTTAAAGATGGTGTCACAGCAGATCCAGAAGAAATTTCAAAAGAACTTGTTCAAATGGTAAGAGATGAAATTGGAGCAATAGCATGTTTTAAAATAGCAATTTGCGTAAAAAGACTTCCAAAAACAAGGTCTGGCAAGATATTAAGAGGAACAATGAGAAAGATTGCCAATGCAGAGCAATATAGAATGCCTTCTACTATTGATGATCCTGCAATTTTAAGTGAAATTGAAGATGCTTTGAGAAAAGTAGGTTATGCACAATATAAAAAATAGTTTGACAAATAAAATTTGATATTGTATACAATTTTTGATAATAATAATTAACAAAAATAAAAGGAGGTAGAAATGAAGAAGTTTATTACTTTAGTAGCAAGTATTATTTTCTTGTTAACATTAACAGTGTTTACTTACGCTGAAAATGTTATTAAAATTGGATGTGCAATCTCTTTTACAGGTAAAAAAAGCAGAACTGGAAAGCTTTATGTAGACTCCTACAATATGGCAGTTGATCTTATTAACAAGAGTGGTGGAGTAAAAGTTGGTGGAAAATCTTACAAATTAAAAATTATTTATTATGATGACAAAAGTGATGCTACAGAAAGTTCAAAATTGGTTGAAAAGTTAATTACTAATGACAAAGTTAATTTCTTACTTGGACCATATTCAAGTGGAATTACTATTCCTGATAGTATTGTTGCTATGAGATATAGAATCCCTATGATTGAAGGTGGTGGAGCATCAGGAAAAATCTTTGCAAGAGGAAACAAATTTATATTTGGATTATTACCATCAGCAGGTGAATATTTCAAATCTACATTAGAATTTTTACAAACAGTTACCCCAAAACCTAAAAAAATAGCAATTCTTTATGCTGATGATAAATTTGATGTAAGTGTTGCAAAAGGAACTAAAAAAATAGCTGAAAAAATGGGATACGATATAGTTCTTTATGAAAAATATGCTGAAGGTCAATCCGACTTTACATCTGCTTTAACAAAAATCAAAAATAAAAATCCTGATGTAGTATTAGTTGCAGGACATACAGAAGAGTCATTGAACTTTGTTCAACAAGCAAAAGAATTGAATGTATCACCAAAAATGATAAGTTTAACAGTTGGACCATCTGAAGCTGATTTTAGAAAGGCTTTAGGAAAAGATGCAAATTACATTTATGGTGTTGCATCATGGTCAACTCAGATGAATTTTAAAGGATATCTTTTGAAAGATACACAGGAATTTATAAAAATGTTTAAAAAGAGATATGGATATGATCCAGATTATCATAATGCAGCTGGATTTGCTTGTGTAGCAGTATTAAAAAATGCTATAGAAAAAGCTGGAACATTAAATCCATTAAAAGTTAGAGATGAAATTGCAAAAACAAGTCTTGATACAATTTATGGCCATATTGAATTTAATCCTAATGGACAAATTAAAGGAACAAGTGTAGTATTACAAATTTTAGATGGAAAAGTTTACGAAGTGTATCCAGAACAACACAAAAAACCTGTATATCCAATGCCTGCATGGAATGAAAGATAATTATAAAGGACAGGCTTGAGCCTGTCCTTTTCTTTATACTCGATTAAAATCATCCTCAAATCTTACTATATCATCCTCTTCAATATATTCTCCAACTTGAGCTTCAATAATTATAAGATCAATTTTACCTGGATTTTCTAATCTATGAAGAGCACCCATTTTAATATAAGTTGATTCATTTTGACGCAATATTTTTTGTTCATTTCCAACAGTTACAAGTGCTGTGCCACTAACAACAATC
>JALVYZ010000261.1 GCA_027037705.1 bacterium
GAATCATTATCAACATATGCTCGCCAATTTTTAGAGTTAATGGAAAAGCCTGATGTTGACTCAATTGAAGGATTATCTCCATCAATTTCAATAGAACAAAAAACTGTCTCCAAAAACCCTCGTTCAATAGTTGCAACTGTAACAGAGATATACGATTATTTAAGAATTTTATATGCAAATTTAGGTGAAGCATTTTGTTATAAGTGCGGAAGAAAGATAACATCACAAACCCCACAACAAATAGTTGATGAAATAATGAAACTAAAAGAAAAAACTAAACTCATAATATACTCTCCAATTGTTAGACAGAAAAAAGGAGAATTTAAAAATCTTTTTGCTGATTTATTAAAAAGCGGATATACAAGAGTAAAAGTTGATGGAACTGTTTATTATCTCGAAGAAGAGATAAATATTGATAAGAATAAAAAGCATGAAATTGATGTAATCATAGATAGAATAATCTTAAAAAAAGGAATTGAAAATAGATTAGTTGATTCAATTGAGACAGGTTTAAAGTTATCAGATGGATTAATAAAAATAGAACTTGTTGATGAGAAAAAAGAAATTCTTTTTAGTGAAAGATTTGCTTGTATCTATTGTGGCATAAGTTACCCTGAAATTTCTCATAGATTATTTTCATTTAATAATCCTTATGGTGCATGTCCAACTTGTAAAGGATTGGGAACTATTTCAGAAATAGATGAAGATTCAACCTTTCTTTCAATTTATGATAAAGATTATCTATACGAAGTTCATGAAAAATTAAAAAATAAAGGGATGAGCAGAGAAAAACGATTTAGACTAAAAGGATTATTAAAAAAATATTTAGTAAACAATGAATGTCCAGAATGCAGAGGTGCAAGATTAAAAAAAGAAGCTCTTTCAATAAAATTTAGAGATAAAAATATTTATGAATTTACTCAAATGAGTGTAAAACAAGCTATTGAATTTATGGAAAATTTAGAATTAAATGATTTCGAAAGAGAAATTGGAAAAAGGATTATAAAGGAGATTTATAATAGATTAAAATTTTTAGATGAAGTTGGTATTGGATATATAACACTAAATAGAAAATCTTCCACTTTAAGTGGTGGAGAGAGTCAGAGAATAAGACTTGCAGCTCAAATTGGCTCTTCTTTAACAGGAGTAATATATGTCCTTGATGAACCAAGTATTGGACTTCATCCAAGAGATACTCAAAAATTAATCAATACTTTAAAGAAATTAAGAGATTCAGATAACACTGTTATTGTTGTTGAGCATGATGAAGAAATTATAAATAGTTCAGATTTTGTAATAGATTTAGGACCAGAAGCAGGGAGAAATGGTGGATATGTTGTTGCAGCCACTTCTCCTCAGAAATTAAAAAATATAAAAAAATCATATACTGGAAGATATCTTGCAGGAAAATTAAAACCAGAAAAATTTGAAAGAAAGAAAAATTTTTCTAATTTCATAAAGATCTCTGGTGCAAAGGCATTTAATCTTAAAAATATAGATGTAAAAATTCCTGTAGGTGCATTTGTATGTATAACAGGAGTATCTGGCTCTGGAAAAAGCACTCTTTTGAATGAAGTAATTTATAAAGGATTAAAAAAAATATTAAATAGAGAAAGAATATCAACAGAACATCTTTTTGACAAATTTGAAACAAATGATTTAGTTAATAAAGTTATTTTAATAGACCAATCACCTATAGGAAGAACATCTCGGTCTAATCCTGCTACATATACAGGAGTATTTAATCAGATAAGACAATTATTTTCTCAAATACCTCAGGCAAAAATGAGAGGTTATAAACCAGGAAGATTTAGCTTTAATGTAAAAGGTGGAAGATGTGAAAAATGCAAGGGAGAAGGAGTAATAAAACTTGAAATGTTATTTATGCCAGAAGTGTACATAAAATGCGAAGAATGTAATGGAAAAAGATTTAATAGAGATACACTTCAAATAAAATATAAAGAGAAAAATATTTCTGATGTTTTAGAAATGACTGTGAATCAAGCTTATGAATTTTTTAGTAATATCCCATATATACAAAGAAAACTTAAAGTATTACAAGAAGTTGGTTTGGGATATTTACAACTTGGGCAACCAGCACCAACTTTATCAGGTGGAGAGGCTCAAAGAATTAAATTAACAAAAGAATTATCAAAAAGAGATACAGGCAAAACTGTATATTTACTTGATGAACCAACAACAGGTCTTCATTATTTTGATATTAATAATTTGTTGAAAATTTTATTTAAATTAAGAGACAAAGGAAATACAATTATTGTAATTGAACATAATTTAGAAGTAATAAAAAATGCAGATTATATTATTGATTTAGGACCAGAAGGAGGAGAGCAGGGCGGATATATAATTGCAGAAGGTCCTCCTGAAATAATAGCTAAAAATAATAAATCTTACACAGGTAATTTTTTAAAAGAAAAATTATCCTTGAATTTTTAAATTAAGAAAGGTAAATATTTGTAATGAATATTGGTATTTTTGGAGGAACTTTTAATCCAATACATATAGGTCATCTAAGACCTGTTGAAGAAGTTAGAGAATATTTTAATCTTGATCGAGTCTTATTTATTCTTGCAAAAAATCCCCCACATAAAACAAATGCCAACATAATAGATGCAAAAATTAGATTTAAAATTTTGGAATTAGCACTTGAAAATAATGAATTTTTTATCCCCTCAGATATAGAAATTAAAAGAGAGGGAAAATCATATACATATGATACTCTCATTGAACTAAAAGAACAGAAAAATAATAATTATTTTTTAATTATTGGAAAAGATTCTTTTTATGACATAAAATCATGGTATCGATGGAAAGATATTTTATCAATTATGGATATAATAGTGCTTAACAGAAGATTATCCAAAAAAGAATATAATGAAGAATATTATTTAAATTCTCTTTGTTACAAAAAAATTGATAAATTTGAATATACAA
This sequence comes from bacterium, assembly GCA_027037705.1. GTDB lineage: Bacteria > DYJV01 > DYJV01 > DYJV01 > JALVYZ01 > JALVYZ01. The sequence continues at coordinate 2,953 of JALVYZ010000261.1, forward strand.
ATGATTTCAAAAGAAAGATTTATCTTTTTAACAATTCAATAATAGAAGTCTCTTCTTCAAAAATTCGAGAAAATTTCAAATTAAACATTTCAAATAAATATCTAATCCCAGACAAGGCTTTAGATTTTATTTTAAAAGAAAGATTGTATAGAGAATAAAATTTTCTAAAAATTGAATTTTCTTTTTTTAATTTTTTGACATTATAATCCTTATAATCTTTGACGAAATAATGCCTTTGAGAAATTGAAATATAAAAAAA
>JALVYZ010000262.1 GCA_027037705.1 bacterium
GCGTGTCTTGTGTGGCAGTTTTGACAATCCATTCCATACTTGTAATACTTTCTTAGTTCAGATTTTCTAACATTAGCATTATCAATACCTAAATTATGACAACCATTACAACCTTTCTGTCCCGCAATAAATGCTTTTGGTTGTTTGTGTGCAAATCCAGGAAAAGCAGTAATTGCAACAAGACCTAAATAATGTTTTCCACTTGTGTACTGTTTAACCTGTTTTTTGTGGCATCTTTTACATGTGCTAATAGTAGGTAATTTAGCTTTTGCAACATCACTTGATGATTTGTGAGCTGAACCATGGCATGATTTACAAGTAAGTTTTTTTGCCATTTTTCCTCTGTTAAAATCTTTAACAATACCTGGTGTAACCTTTTTGTGGCAATCTTCACAGCTTGATGGTTTTGCAAGCAATGAAGAAGTAACCAAAAATAACAACGATGCTAATAAAACAAGAACTTTACTAAGGTGCTTCATCTTTTAACCTCCTTTTAGTATTTGCTTCATATAATTAAGATCTGTTTTTGATAGAATTGTCCCTAACCTTTCACCTGAAATGTTGTTCTGTTTATAAAAATAGAGCACCTTTCTAAAAATGTCAATAACATTTTCATCATTTTGTATAAAATTTTCTATTTCAACTGCAAGAGAAGGATGTCTGCCAAGTTTGCCACCAATTAAGATAGAATATCCTGTTTCTTCAATAAATAATGCTTTTTCAGGACACATTTTAGCGCATAAGCCACATTTTAAACATTCTTTCTCATCAATTTTAATTTTTTCATTTTCAATTTTTATAGCTTTTTCAGGACAAATTTTCACACATTTTTTACATAAATTACAATTATCTTCATTATATCCTATTTTTGCTCTTACAATTATGCCAAAATCTTTAATATGAACTTGAGAACAAGCATTTGGACAATTAGCAATTGCAACTCTAAAAGAGTTATGCATTTTAAGTTTACCATTTACTTTTGAAAGGATAAATTCATCTATTTTTTCTTCTTTTAGAGTTTTCTTTAACTTTTCTGCTAATTCTTTTGTATTTTTTATTGAATTAGGACAACCTTTATTACCAAAGCATTCTTCCACATAGAAAGGTTCTACTTTTGGTGGATTAATCATAGCTTAATCTCCCCTTTTATTGATAATATTTTGATTGTTACAGGAATATTAACATTTGCCTCTTTTAATGCTAAATCAATAATTCCCTTTAATCCACTACAACATGGGACTTCCATCATTAATATTGTTATTGAATTTATAGGATTTTCTTTAAAAATTTGAGTAAATTTTTCAACATATTCCTCTTTATTGTCAAATTTAGGGCATCCCATCATAACAACTTTACCTTTTAGAAAATCCCTATGAAGATGAGGATATGCTACTGCAGCACAATCTGCTAATATTAATAAATCTGCATTTTTTAGAAATGGTGCTTTTATTGGTACAAGTTTTATTTGAACTGGCCAGTGGCCTAATTGCGATTTTTCAACTGGTTCAATTGATTCACAGGTTGTGCATGATGCAGTTTCTTTTGATTTTAAGTATTCTTCAACAGCTTCTGGATCAAATTCTTCTGCTTCCCTTTCAACTACTTTAATAGCACCTTTTGGACAATGACCAAGACATGCTCCAAGTCCGTCACAATATTTTTCTGAAACAACTTTTGCTTTACCATTAATTATTTGTATTGCTCCTTCTTCACAAGCTGGAACACACAATCCACAGCCATCACATTTCTCTTCATCAATTTCAATTATTTGCCTTAAAACTTTCATTTTATTTCCTCCTCTTTTAGTCTGGAGTCGGGAGTCTGGAGTCGGGAGTCGTTTTTCTACTTTTTACTCCACACTCCAGACTCCGCACTCCGCACTCATATTTTGAACAATATTTTTGCTTTTTTCTTTCCTGTTTCAGTTAAAATTTTATCATTAACTAATTTTTTTATTTGTTCCTCAGATAATTCATCTTTTTCAATTAAATCTTGTATTTCAGTAATTGCTTTAGCATCATTTATAACTTCATAATTTTTATTCTTCACATTTCCTGTTAAAATATTCATTACTTCATTAATTAATTCTTCTTTAGCACCAAGTTGTTCTAAAATTTCTTTTGCCTTATCTAAATCATCAAAATCTGCAAGATAAGCTGCACATAATACTATTCCAAGAGGGACTCCTTCTTCTTTTCCTATTTGTTCTGCATATCTTGAAATTTTCAATGCATGAGATATTTTTTTAAAGTCTTTTTTAAAATACTTCTTCATTTCAACTGCAACTCTATTTTTTAACATATCTTCTCTTGATTCCATTAATTCAGGAGGCAAATCTCCAAGACATTGTTCAGCAAATTGACAATAAGCAGCACAACCAAAGTCCATTTTAGGATTTGGAACTCTTTTTCCACAATTTTTACATTTTTTTGTAGAATCATCTTTAAAGAATTCAATTGGATTACCGCAATAAGGGCATTTTATTTCAAAAATTGAATCATGTTTCCAATATCTCATATCTTGTCCTGGGCATCTCATTTTTAAACTCCTTTCTTTTTACTCTTTATTTTATCTTTATTTCAATATATACTATTTTAAAATTTTTTTTAATTGATTTATATCAAGAACTGTATTAATTATTTTGTATGGAAATTAATGAAGAAGTTTTCTTTCTAAGGGATAAACTATTAACCAAAGAAATCTCTCCTATAAAGTTCTCAGGAGAATTTACAAATTTATTTGACTCCTTTTTTAAAGAAAATTTCAATAAACATTTTAAAGAAAATAAAGATTTTTCAATAATAGGAACAGGTAGTTATGGAAGAGGGAAGTTAAGCCCTTTTTCTGATATTGATATTGTGTTTACATTAAAAAAACATTCTAAAGAACTTGAGAAAAAAATTATTGATATATTTATATATCCTCTATGGAATTTAAAACTGCAAATAGGGTATAGTTTCAGAACTATAGATGAAATAGAAGAATTTTCTAAAGATGATATTAAAGAATGGAGTAAAACATTAGATTTTAGATTTATCTGCGGAAGTTATGATATATTTAAAGATGTTGATAAAAAAATAAAAAAAATTGCATCAAAAGAGCATATAAAGAATTTGTTTATTAGCAATGATGAAAGAAGAGAGAAATTTGGAAACACTGTATACCTTCTTGAACCTGATTTAAAAAATTCACCAGGT
>JALVYZ010000263.1 GCA_027037705.1 bacterium
GGTTTAATTCAAATTCATGAATATAAATTAAATATAAACTTAAAGCTATTAGAAAAATACTTAAAATAAAAAAAGATTTTTTAAAATTAAATTTTGTGAAATTATAATTTTTTAAAATTTCTGCACAAATTATTGAAAAAGGGATACTTAAAGGCAAAATATAAGATACAAGTTTAGATTTTGAAATTGAAAAAAATATAAATATTGTAAAAAACCATATAATGTTAAATTTTAAAAATTTATTTTTAAAAATTTTTTTAACATTATATAATTTTAATATAAAAAATATACTCCAAGGTAAAAATAACAATGGGAAATAAACTAAATAAAAATAAAACGGTTCTCTATGAGCATATCCTTTAAACACCCTTCCTAAAGTTTCATTAAAAATTAAAGTCTTCATTGTATTAATATTACCTGTTTTAACTGCTACAATAATTAACCAGATTAATGATGATAATGAAAAAACTATAATAATTAATATTATACTAATTTTTTTTAAAAATTTTAAATCTCTTTCTGAAATAAAAAAAATAAAAATAATTAAAGGAATTAAGAAAGCAACTGGACCTTTTGCTAAATTTGTAAATAGATAAGATAATAAAAATATAACTAACGATTTTTTATTATTTTTTTTGTAATAATTAAAAAAAGATAAAAGTGACAACGAAAAGAAAAAATTTAAAATCATGTCAGTGTTACATAATCTTGAAAAGAAAATATAAAAAGGAGTAGAATATAAAATCGCAGTTGGAATAATTCTTAAATCTTCTGAGAAATTCTCTTTTAAAAATATGAACAAAATTATACCTAATAGAAATCCAAAAAATGCATGAGGCAATCTTGCTGCAAACTCATTTATTCCAAATATTTTGTAACTAATTGCTATTAACCAGTATGTTAAAGGAGGTTTATTAATTCTAATATCTCCATTAAATTCTGGAACTATATACTCTCCGCTAATAACCATATTTTTTGCTGTTGTAGCATATCTTGGTTCATCAGGATCAATTAGACCATACGAATTTAAAAATAGAAAATAGAAGAGAAAAACAAAAATAAAAAATTTAATCTGTTTCATAGATAAAATTTTTAAGAATATTCATCCCTTGAGTTGTTAAAATAGATTCTGGATGAAATTGTATTCCATATACTGAAAACTTTTTGTGTTGAATTCCCATAATTTCATCGTCATCGCTAACTGCAGTAATTTCAAGTTCTTCTGGTATTGTTTCTCTTTCAATAACAAGAGAGTGATATCTTGTAGCTACAAATGGTTTTGGGATATTTTTAAAAATTCCTTTTGAATTATGGATTATTTTTGATGTTTTCCCATGCATAATATTTTTAGCATTAATAATTTTTCCTCCAAAAACCTGTCCTATACATTGATGACCAAGACATACTCCAAGAATTGGAATTTTCTCACAGTATTTAATAATAATTTCCATCGATACTCCTGCATCATCTGGATTTCCTGGACCAGGAGAAATTACTATTTTATCAATGTTTTTTTTCTCTATATCTGTTACTTTTATCTCATTATTACGATAAACTTTTACATCAGCTCCAAGTATTCCAAAATATTGAAATAAATTAAATGTAAAAGAATCATAATTATCTATCATTAAAATCTTTACTTTTTTCATTTAAATTTCCCAGAAATGCATTTGAGCTTCACCTAAGGTAAATTCACCTTTTTTAATCCAGGATTTTAATTTTTCAGCAATTTCTTTTGCTTTCTTATAACTTGACAATGGAGTTGATGGAACTTCTTTCCCCATAAAATTAATACTACCAGAACGTAATTCTTCATAACTGACAATTCCAAGCGATTTTTCTTCTTTATTTGGATAATCATTCCCATAATCTATTATTTCAGTATGTATATCCTTATCACTAATACCTGTAAACTCTGCGATTTCCTCATTTAAAATTGGGATTGGAATTCCTATTCCAACTGATAAACTTACTCCATATCCAAGAATACTTACACCTCTTATCCATTCTGGGCTCATCTTTTTCATATTACCAATGACAGCTATTGTACCAGCGCCTCCGATTGGTATTCCTTTTTTATTTCTCTTCACATCGGGATTATGTTGAGTTCCACACCATGAAACCACTCCTATTGCACCACCAAGAAAAATTTTTGTACCAACTCCAATAGTTTTGTAATAAGGATCATTTAAAAGTGGAGACAATTGGCCAGCACTACAATAATTAGCATTTCCAGCATTCGGTTTTAAAACCCCCATATAAGTATAAATAGTTTTATTTGTTAAGTTTACTGCACATGGATAATTTTGGTAACAATTTCTTGGATTATATAAAAATGCATTTCTTAAATCATGAATTGTTAAAGTTGCTTCATAATATTTACTTGGATAACAGTGTGTACCATAGCTCTCTGCAATTAAATGAACTTCTTTCCCTGCAATTAAATCTTCAATAACATGTCCACCACCATATTTAAATTCCCCAGGATAATTATTATTTAAAGGATCAAATTTTGAAGTTTGTGTTGCTCCAATATAAAAATCAACAGCTGCAACTCCACCATAACATAACACATCATTTAACCACACTGTAGAAGCTTTAATTTTAGGTTTTGTATGGCCAAAATTTATAAAAGCACCAGATGAACACATGGGAGCAAATGTCCCAGTTGTGACTACATCTACGTTTGCAGCAGCTTCAACTGCTCCATTATCTTCAACAATTTTTATCATCTCTTCTGCTGTCACAACTACAACTTCACCTTTTTCTATTTTCTCATTAATTTCTTTTACTGTTTTATTTATTTTCATTTTTACTCTCCATAAATATTACTTTTTCAAGATGTAACAAATCTTTTATGTAATACCTTTTATAATTTTTAATTGAATCAAAAAAAATCTTTTCAGGGTCTTTTTCAGGTTTTATTTCTTCTTTTACTTCTATTTTCATAATCTTTGAACCAAAATTAATTGTCAATCTTTTAGCAAACCCATTCTTAATCTCTTCAACATGAACTATTTTATTTTCAATAAATAAAGTCTTAAATCCTGAATCTATACAAACTTTTGCTAAATTCTTATTATAAAAACCTTTATAACATTTATCTTCTAAATAAACATTATCAATTACAATCCCTTTTACTATATCTTTAAGAAAATTAAAAATACTTTCTTTCAAATCTTTATTCTTAACAT
>JALVYZ010000264.1 GCA_027037705.1 bacterium
ATCCATGGACCTACTGGTGCAAATGTATCAAAGCTCTTAGCTCTTGTATATTGAATATCTTTCTGTTGTAAATCTCTTGCAGTGACATCATTAAAACAGGTATAGCCTAATATATATTCTTTTGCTTCTTCTACCTCAACATTTTTACATTTTCTACCAATTACAACAGCAAGTTCTCCTTCATAATCAACTCTTTTTGAGATTTCAGGTTTTATGATTTTCTCTTTATGAGCAATAACTGCTGAACTTGGTTTTAAAAAGATTAATGGCTCTTCTGGTAAAGGCTTATCCATTTCCATTGCATGGTCTTTATAATTTAAACCCACTGCAACAATTTTTGTAGGCATACTTACAGGTAAAATTTTTACTTCATTTATTGGTATAGGTTTATCTTTTACTTTTCCATCTTCAATAACTAAAATATTTCCACTTTGTTCATCTAAATATCCATAAATATTTTCTAAGTCATTATATTTAAAATGAACTATTTTCATAATTAATCACCCTTTCTTACATTTTCTTTTATAAATTCAATAGTTTCTTTTGTATCTGTACCAGGGAGAAAAATTTCTTTAATTCCATGTTTTTTTAAATATGGGATATCTTCTTTTGGGATTATTCCACCTCCAAATACTATTATATCATCTCCACCAAGTTCTTTTAAATGTTTAACTACTTCTGGAAACAATTTTTTGTGGGCACCTGATAAGCAACTTAGTCCAACAGCATCAACATCTTCCTGTATAGCAGTCATTGCTATCTGTTTTGGAGTTTGTCTAATTCCTGTATAAATAACTTCAAATCCTGCATCTTTTAAAGCTCTTGCTACAACTTTTGCTCCTCTATCATGACCATCAAGTCCAGGTTTTGCAATCAAAACTCTAATCTTTTTTGCCATTTCTATCTCCCCCTTGTATTTTAAATGTTTATGCGTTTATGAGTTCATGCGTAAATGCGTTTTAAAATGTTAGTTGTTATTCTCAGTTTCAATTTTTCATTTTTCATTTTGTTGTTGTGCCTCAACTAACCTCTAACTAACCTTAACTAACCTCTAACTAACATCATTTTCGTCCGACTCCTGACTCCACACTCACGACTTATAATATGCTGCTTGCCTTATATTCTCCAAATACTCCTCTTAATGTATCACATATCTCTTGTAAAGTTGCATAGGTTTTTACAGCTTCATAAATATAAGGTATTACATTTTTATTCTCTTTTGCAGCAGTCTCCAATTCTTTTAATTTCTTACTTACTTGATTAGAATCTCTTTGAGCCTTAACTTTTTTAAGCTTTTCTATCTGAAATCTTTCAACTTCTTCATCAATTTTCAATAATTCATGTTCTTCATCCTCTTCAATAATAAATTCATTTACCCCAACAACTATCTGTTGTTTCGACTCAACAGCTCTCTGATATTCGTAAGCACTATTTGAAATTTCTTGATGAACATATCCAGTTTCAATAGCTTTAATCATTCCACCCATTTCATCAATTTTTTTAATATACTCCATTGCTCTTTCTTCAATTTCATCAGTTAACTTTTCGAGCATATAAGAGCCTGCAAATGGGTCAATAGAATCTGCAACTCCACTTTCATAAGCTATAATCTGTTGAGTCCTTAAAGCAATTCTAACAGAATCTTCAGTTGGCAAACTTAGAGCTTCATCTCTTGAATTTGTGTGCAAACTCTGAGTACCACCTAATACAGCAGCAAGAGCCTGCAAAGTAACTCTTATTATGTTATTGTCTGGTTGTTGTGCAGTTAATGTAGAGCCAGCAGTTTGTGTATGAAATCTTAACATACATGAACGAGGATCTTTTGCCCCAAATCTCTCTTTCATTATACGAGCCCATAATCTTCTTGCTGCTCTAAATTTTGCAATTTCTTCAATAAAATTATTATGTGCATTAAAGAAAAATGATAATCTTTTTGCAAATGAATCAACATCAAGCCCTGCATCTATTGCTGCTTGAACATAAGCAATTCCATCCGCAAGAGTAAAAGCAACTTCCTGTACAGCAGATGAGCCTGCCTCTCTTATATGATAACCACTAATTGATATTGTATTCCATTTTGGCATCTTATCTTTACAAAATTCAAATATGTCTGTTACAATTTTCATAGATTCTTTAGGTGGGAATATGTATGTTCCTCTTGCAAAATATTCTTTTAAAATATCATTTTGTATTGTCCCTCTTAAGTTTTCCATTGGGACTCCTTGCTTTTCAGCCACTGCAGCATACATACATAATAAAATTGCAGCAGGTGAATTTATTGTCATTGAAGTTGATACTTTTCCTAAATCAATTCCATCAAAAAGTATTTCCATATCTGCTAATGTATCAATTGCAACACCAACTTTTCCAACTTCTCCCATTGATAATTCATTATCAGAATCGTAGCCAATTTGTGTCGGCAAATCAAAAGCAACACTTAAACCAGTTTGCCCCTGTTCAAGTAAATATCTATATCTTTTATTTGTCTCTTCTGCAGTCCCAAATCCAGCATACTGTCTCATTGTCCAAAATCTTCCACGATACATAGTAGGCTGAACACCTCTTGTAAAAGGATATACTCCTGGAAATCCAATATCTTCTGCGTAATCTTTTCCTTCAATATCTTCAGGAGTATACAATCTTTTTATTTCAATCCCTGATGTAGTTTCAAATTTTTCTCTTCTCTCTGGAAATTTTGAAATTGCTTTTTCAACACTCTTTTCCCACTGTTGTTTTAATTCTTCATATTTACCCATTTCACTCCCCCTTATTATTACTGAAAATATATTGATGAGTGTTTAATAGTTTCTGTTAATATTTTTTCTCATTAAACCTATCAATAGCTTTTTTTATTACAATATGCCATAGAGCTTTAAAAATTAGTATACTGCATGCAATTCCTAAAATAAAAAAAAATATTTTATAAAGGAATGTTCCCATGTTTTTTCCAAGGATTTTTATCTTCTTTATTTTCTAATGATTCATAAGCCTTAATTAAAATTTTTCTCGTTTCTTCGGGTTTGATAACTTTATCAATATATCCTAAACTTGCTCCTAAATATGGATTTGCAAATTTATCTCTATACTCCTGGATTAATTCCTCTCTTTTTTTATTAGGATCTTCAGCATTCTGGAGCTCTTTTCTAAAAACAATATTAATTGCTCCTTCT
>JALVYZ010000265.1 GCA_027037705.1 bacterium
ATGCTTTAGCTGGAAACCCAAATGTTGATGATAGTGGAAATTCAGATAATGTATCATTAATTAATTTATCTGATTTTTCTGTTACATCAATTAATACAAACACGCAATATCCTACTGGAATTGCTGTTTTTCAAAGATATAATCCTACTCCTTCTCTTCCAGTTCCAACATTAACTGAATGGGGAATGATTATATTAAGTTTACTTTTAGCAGTAAGTGCATTTTTATTTGTAAGAAAATTTAAAAATAGTTAATAAAAAAAGAGTGGCTAAAAGCCACTCTTTTTTATAAAAATCACTTCCACCTTCCACCTTCTTCAGCCTTAAATTTTTATAATTAACTAAAATAATCTCCTCTTAAATATTTTTCAACTTCAACATTACCTATAACAATTGCTTTATTTAACTCATTTTTAATTTCTGGATTATTAATATTCTCTTTTATTGTATTTATTAAGTTCAAATTATCTCTAAGTAATTTTACAATTTCATTTGCAGAGTTTAAATCAAAATTCTTTGAATTTAAAATTTTACCAAATTTTTCTAAATTTTTTGTAAATTCTACCAGTTGTTCTAATCCTTTTTTAATAAATATATTTTCTGTTGATGTATTTTTTACATTAAGAAGCTGTTTAGAAGGAATTACATTTAAAGTTCCATCTGTTTTTGAAGTAGTCTGTGAAATCTCTTCTTCAAGAATTTTTGCAAAATCTTTATCTGTTTTCTGAGGTTGTTTATTTTTACTAACCTCTTGAGATTCTTTTAAAATTTTTCCTATTTTGCCGACATCATTTAAATTCATTTTTAGCTCCTTAATTTTTTTAATAATTCTTGAAAAGAAATTTTTTCCTGTTTGCTTTCCTTTAAATCTCTTAATAGCAAAACCTGTTCCTTTAATTCGTCTTCTCCTATAATTACTGCAAATCTTGCACCTAATCTATCAGCTTTTTTAAGCTGATTTTTTAAACCTTTCATTTCATAATCAAATTCAACTACAATATTTTCATTTATAAGATTTTGATATATTTCAAGTCCTTTTTCATATACATTTTCTCCAAGAAGTATCAGGTAAACATCAGTATTTTTAATTTCACTTTCTAATTCACTTAATAAAATTATTCTTTCAATCCCTAATGCAAACCCTATGCCGGGAATGTTTTTCCCTCCAATTTCATTAACAAGGCCATCGTATCTACCTCCAGCACCAACTGCATTTTGACCTCCAAGCAATGTTGAAACTGCCTCAAAAACAGTCCTTGTATAATAATCAAGACCTCTTACCATAAATGGATTTATATTATAGTCTACTTTAAAATATTTTAAAAATTTCTTTACCATTTCAAAATGAGTTTTACATTCATCACATAAAAAATCTAAAATTTTTGGAGAATTTTTAACAACTTCTTTACATGTATCATTTTTGCAATCAAGAACTCTTAATGGATTTTTCTCCATTCTATTTTGACAATCATTACATAAATCCTTTTTAAATTTAAAAAGATACTTTTTTAATTCCTCTTTAAATCCTGGTCGGCAATTTTTGCAGCCAATTGAATTTATTTCTATTAAAGCTTCTTTTATTTTAAAATTTTTAATTAAATTGTCCAAAATATAAATAACATGCGCATCAAGTAATGGAGAAGTACTTCCAAAACATTCTATTCCAATTTGATGAAATTGTCTTAATCTCCCTTTTTGAGGTCTTTCTCTTCTAAACATTGGACCATAATAATAAAATTTATGAATATTGCCATAAGCATATAAATTATTCTCAATGTAAGCTCTTACAACAGGCGCAGTTCCCTCTGGCCTTAAAGTCAAATATTCACCATTCTTATCCTGAAATGTAAACATCTCTTTTTGAACAATATCTGTTGTTTCACCAATGCTTCTTACAAATAATTCTGTTTTTTCAAGTATAGGAGTTGTAATTTGCTTAAACCCATTAAGTTCAAAAAATTCTTTTGCGATTCCAATTATTTTCTCATATATTTTACCTTCTTCATGTAAAATATCCTTAAACCCTTTTACCCTGTTAATCATTATTTCAGCTCCACTATTGTTATTCCAATTCCACCTGGTCTATCTTCAGGTGTATAAAAATTTTTAACAAAATCTTTTGTTTCAAGATACTTCCATATTCCTTTTTTTAATTTGCCACTTCCAACTCCATGAATAATTTCAACTTCCTCTGCACCATTTAAAATAGCCTTATCTAAAAATCTATCAAGTTCTTCAACTGCTTCATCAACTGTTTTACCTATTAAATTTATTGTATAAGTTACGGGTATTTTTTGAACATCTATTGTGATGCCTTTAGATTCTTTTTCATCTCTAACTGGTTCTATGCTCTCTACAGGTAAAGTTATTTTTACATTATTTTCAAGTAAAACTTCAACCTTTTTCTTTTTTACATCAATTGATAAAATTTTTCCTTTAGTATTTGATGTAATAACTTTTACCTTTTGGCCTATATATAAATCTTCTATATTTGTTTCTGCTTTTATTAGTCTCTTTTTATTTTTACCATCTAAAATATCTTTAACTTCATTTTCAATTTGAGATTTTTTTTGAGAAAGTAATGCAATTTCTTTTGCGGATAATAATTTTTTAGCTTCCTCAAAAACTTTATTCATTTCTTTTAAAAGTTTTTCAAGTTTTTTCTTATATTTCAATTCAAGAGCATTTTTAATTGAATCTTTTTCTTTTAAAAACTTTTCCCTTAATTTTTTGAATTTTTCTTTTTCTAAATTAGCTCTTTGTTTTTCAATTATTAATTGTCTTTCTTTTTCATATAATTCCCTTTTAAATTCTTCTATATTTTTAACAATTTTTGACAACTCCTCTGCCCTATTCTCATAATAATTTTTTGCAAGCTCAATTATCTCTTTTGGCATATTTAATTTTTCAGCTATATCAATTCCATAACTTTTACCTGCAACACCATAAATTAATTTATATTTTGGTCGCATAAATTTTTCATCAAAATCAACAGCAACATTTTCAACTTCAGGATAAATATAGTTCAAATATTTTAAATCCTGAATATGCGTTGTAATCATTGCAAAAGTGTTTCTTTTTAATAAATATTCAATAATAGCTCTTCCAATTGCAGCTCCGTCTAATGGATCAGTGCCTGAACCTAATTCATCTATTAATACA
>JALVYZ010000266.1 GCA_027037705.1 bacterium
AATTAATATAGTAGGGGTCCCGCCACCAACATAAATTGATTTAAAATCAAAACCTCTATCTTTATATAATTTTATCTCCTGTTTTAAACTTTTAAAATATTTTTTAGCTTTTTTGAGCTCAAATGGATATCTATTAAAAGAACAGTATGGACAGAGCTCTTCACAAAAAGGGATATGAATATATAAAAGTAAATTTTTTTCTTTTTCCCATTCTGGTGGACTTACTCTACTATTGTCATCGAAAATTAAATGTTTTTTATTATACCATCTTAAATATTTAGTTAAAAAATTTTCAATCATCTCATTTTAGATTGGGAAGGAGATATTATTATTCTTTTTTTATCTCCATCTCCTTTACTTTCAGTTTTAACAAACTTATTGTTTTTTAAAGCAAGATGAATAATCCTCCTATCTTGTGGCATCATAGGTTTTAAGGTATAGCTTTTACCTTCTTTTCTTACTTTTTTGGAAATTTCTATTGCCAAATTTTTTAATCTATCTATTTTTTTTGCCATGAATTCATTAATGTCAACATTAAAAAATAAACCTGATTTTAGTTTTACATTTGCAAGTTTATTTACTAAAAATTGTAAAGCTAATATAAATTCTTCTAAATTTTTAGCTGGAATTTGTGCTCCTTTTGTAAAAATGCTTAAATTTATAGAATTATTTCTTCTTTTTCTTACTTCAATATTAATACTAATATCAAAAAAACCAAATATTTCTCTTATGAAATCTTTTATTTTTTCAATTACTTCATCATCATTTACATTTTCTTTTTCTTCTACAAATTTAGTTTCTTCATTTTCCTTTAAATCAAATTTCAGTTCATTTTCAAGCAGTTCATTAATTTTTTCCTTTACTTGATTAGTTTCGCCTTCTCCTAATATTACTTTAATTTTTGCTTTTTTGGAAAATACCCCTAAAAACCCCTTAGCACCTTCTTCAACAATCTCATATTTTATATCTTTCAGAGGAATATTAAGTTCTTTTGAAGCTATCTCTAATGCTTCTTCAATAGATTTTCCTTCAAAAACTTTTCCCTCAATCATTTTTTCACACTCCCTTTAGCAAATTTTTTCTCAACATAGTATTGCTGGATTATTGAAAGAATATTATTAACTAACCAATAAATAACAAGCCCTGAAGGGAAATTTAAGAATAAGAAAGTTAAGAAAACAGGCATAAATAACATAATTTTTTCTTGAATTGGATCTGTACCACCAGTTGGTGTCATTTTTTGTTGAATATACATAGAAATTCCCATTAAAATAGGTGTAATATAATAAGGGTCTTTTGCTGACAAATCTACAAGCCAATATTTATGAGTAAATGGTAAATATTTTATAAATGGAGCATGCCTTAATTCAATTGCCACCATTAAAGTTTTATATAAAGCGAAAAATACAGGAATTTGTATTATCATAGGTAAACATCCACCAAATGGATTAACTTTGTATTTTTTATATAAAGCCATTACCTCCTGGTTCAATTTTACCTTATCATCTTTATACATCTCTTTTAATCTTTGAATATGAGGTTGCAATTCTTTCATCTTCTTCATTGATTCATAACTTTTGTTTGTTAAAGGATAGAATATTAATTTGATTAAAATTGTTAGTAAAATGATAGCAATACCATAATTTGGGATAAACTTATAAAACCAGTTAAGGACAATAAGTAGAGGCTTTGCTAAAAAGTAAAATATACCAAAATTAATAGATCTTTCTAATCCTGCATGATAGCTTGCTAAAATATCATATTTCTTTGGCCCTAAATAAACAGAATTTACATCTTTTATGAAATCATTTGCAGATATTGTATAATTTTTTTCTCCTTCTATAACAATTTGATCTCCTTTTATATAAGTCCTTCCTGCATCAAAGTAGCTTCCTCTTTTTAGCATTACAGAAAGAAAATAAATTCTACTGAAACCAAGCCAAGAGATTTTATTTCTAAATTCTACTACACCTTCTTTTCTTATTTTTTTTAATTTTACTTCTTTTAAAACACCATCAACTAAAAAAGATGGTCCTTCAAATAGGTATCTTCTTTTTTTTACCTTTGTTGAGTGATAATAAATAGTTTTGTTTTTTATCTTTATATCATTTTTTGAGTTATTAATAACAGTATAATTAAGTTGAACTTCATATTTATCTGGAAAAATAGTGTATATTTTTTTAATTGTAAGGCCATCTTTTTTGTAAACAAAATTCAATTTATAAGGTTTATTTTTAACAAATACTGACTTTTCATCATTTTCAAGAGTATATTCTAAATTTTTTAAAGGTTTGCCATTAATGCTTATTTCATTATTGAATTCTGCATATTTTAGACTATCAAAAAGTACAACATTCTCCTTCTTTTCAACAGTCTTATAATATTTCTTTAAAATACATTTATGAATCGCTCCACCTCTGTTTGTAAACTCAAGCTTTAAAAGCTCATTTTCGACTTTAATTGTTTTTTCTTCAAATGGTTTTATTACTTCTTTCTTCTCTACATTAACATTTTCTTTTACAGGAATTTTTTCTTTTTTCTCTTTCACTGGTGCTGGATTGACTTTTTCTTTTTTTACTAAAGACTTAGTTTGATTGATTTGTTTTTTTAGAAAAAACTCATTGTAAAAAAATAAAATAACAATTGATATAACTATTGCAAGTAATGCTCTTTTTTCCATTTTTAAACTCCTAATTAAAATACTTTTACTTTACGGGATCGTAGCCACCAGGATGGAAAGGATGACATTTTAAAATTCTAAGAAAAGCTTTTATAGAACCAGTAAAAACACCATACTTTTCAATTGCCTGAATTGCATATTCAGAACAAGTTGGGTAAAATCTACAATTTTTACCTAACAATGGTGAAATTGTATATTTATATGCTTTTATTATAAAAATAAAAATTTTTTTCAAATTAATTGCCTTCAGTTAAAAATCTTTCTAATTCTTCTTTAACTTGCCAATAATTTTCTAAATTACAATCTTTTTTAACAACAATAAGATAGTCATACCCAACTTTAAAAAGTTTTTTGTTTTGTCTGAAAAATTCTCTAATAAGTCTTTTCATTCTATTTCTTTTGACAGCCTTTCCATATTTCCTGGTGACAGTAATCCCTAATCTTGG
>JALVYZ010000267.1 GCA_027037705.1 bacterium
AATGTGTAGATGAGGATAAAAAAATAATTATTAACGCATCAACGCATTTACTCATTTACGCATAAACTCTATTATAGAGGTAAAATTATGGAAAAATTTAATGTTAGATTAATGAAGCCTGAAGATTTTAATGATGTTCTTGCAATTGATGAAAAGGTTAATAAAGTTCTAAGGGAGGAGTATTACAAATTAAAATTTGAAAAATTGGTTAAATCTGGAGATTATGTACCAACTTCACTTGTTGCTGAAGATGAAAATGGAAAAGTAGTTGGATTTATAATGGGAGAATTATTCATTGGTGAATATGGAATTTCAGAAGATAGAGCAAAGCTTGACACAATTGGAGTGGACCCAGAATATCAGAAAAAAGGTGTAGGTAAATTACTATTAAAAGAATTTATTGAGCATTTAAAATCTTTAGGTGTGGAAAAGATAAGCACACTTGTTGACTGGAATGATATTGAATTAATAAAATTTTTCAGTTCTAATAATTTTGAGCCTTCAAAAACAATTCATCTTGAACTAAAAATTTAAAATATTTACATTTCTAAAAAATTAATGTATTTAATTCTCTTGGAAGCGTTTCCGGTCTGGTGACCGGCCTGGACTTCAAATCCAGTGTTCCGCCGAAAGGTGGAAGATGGGTTCGATTCCCATACGCTTCCGCCAATTCTGTAATTCGTTGATTTTAAAAATCAAAATTAATCCTGAAAATCCTCATTCATCATATAGCCCCAAATAGCGCCAAAAATTGGCTGAAAAATGCATCCATAAATGTAAAAATGCCCCCAGTTTTTGTTGGTTGCATCCAGCTCAAAAATTCTTTTTGAAAAAATACCATGCAAGGATTCACCACTTTTCTGAAAATGGGTATTATACCATTGGAGAGGACAGATATATGCTAAAAAATGCCCGAACCCATACAACTTAAACGCTCAAAATGGTATTTTTTATCAATATAGTTAAAAATAATTGCAAAAAATTTGAAAAATGTTTATATTTTAAATAAGTAAAATTCAGGAGATAGAAATGGAAATATTAAAACAAAATATTTTGCAAAAATTAGAAAAAGAAGATTTAGAAAAAGTTGAATATTTTATCAAAATTTTATTGAAACAGTCTAAATATAATGCATTAAGGCAAGAGATAGAAGCAAGACGGAAAGAAATAAATAATGGAGAATTTTTAACTCATGAAGAAATCTGGAAAGAATTAAATGTTTAAACTTATCTATGCTAAAAGTGTTTTAAAGGATTTAAAAAGAATTTCACCAGATAATCTTCTAAAAATAAAATCAGGAATTGAAGATCTAAAAAATTTTCCCAATTTAGGAGATATAAAACATTTAACAAATCATCCTATTGCAGATTTTAGATTAAGAGTGGGAAATTATAGGGTTTTATTTGATGTAAACTGGAAGAAAAAAGAGATTTATATTTTAAAAATAGGGCATAGAAAAGATATCTATTAAGTAAATATTCATTGTTTGGTGTAAGCACTAATTTTCATTTAAATTTTCAATCTATCAAACATATCGTCAACATCTTTGCATTCAATTAAATTTTTATCATTATCGGTACCTTCAAAAGTTTTTACAGTAGTTTCATTGGGGATTGATAATTCAAAAGGCAGGCCGTTATGCAGTTCCACTTGTTTTAGGAATAATCTAACTGCCCTGGGAAATATTTAATCCCATTTTGCTTAAAATAGTTTTTTCTTTTAATTCAGGTTCAATTCTAACTCTGATAACTGTATCTTTTTGCATTTTTTAATACTCATGTTTTATGTGACCACATTGTAGCATATAAAAAATTTTAAATCAAGTTCCTAATTAACTATTAATTCCGCATTAGAAATAAATAAAACACTTTTTTTCATTAATGAAGCATTTTTTTCATATTAAAAATTAATTTTTCCTTTTCTTATCTAATTTTTCCTAAAAAAATCTCTTTCTTTCATACTAATCTCTATAAATTTCATTAAATTTACCTATCTTTAGACAATTATACTGCTCCCATGGAAAATGAGACAAATTTGTTGTATAATGAATTAAAGAAATGAAAGGGGGTATTAAGATGAAGAGGAGGCAATTTGCTCCAGAGACAAAGGTAGCGATAGTACTTGAAGGCTTACGAGGAGAAACTTCAATTGTTAATGTTATAAAAAATCCCCAGTAAAAAGCCCTTAAAATTCCCCACTTAATGTAGTATAAACTTACCTCTTGTTAATGCTAATATAAATAACAATTATGCAAATATAAAAGTTAACATTTTTGCAAAATAAAATTAGAATCACCTTCGAAAAAATTTCGGAGGTGATTTAGTTGAAGGATTTTGAATTAGTATTACGCTAATTAATAAGTTTGAAACAAACCCTAACTTCATTGAAGTATAAGGTTTTATGACAAACAATATCCAAATATGACAAAGGGTTGAAAAGAGGAATAATTGGTAATTATTATCTCTTGCATTTGTAATTTGGTTAATTTTTAAATTGTCATTAATATTTTTTCTTCAGAGTGAGCTGTTATTTCATCAAGTTATATGTATTTTCTTTATTACCATATTATTATTAAAAATGGTGATATGTAATTTTTTAAAGCTCTAATGTTAAGATTTTTTCTTGACTTTGATAACTATAATATATTATTAGCATATTATGCAAAAAGTATATAAATCTATTTTACAACAATTTAGAGAGAATAGTAAGAAAATAGTTTATGTATTAATAATTTTAGGATTTTTATCTCTTACTACTTCTGTATATGCCAGGGATAAAAAGGAGAATATTTATAGCAAGACAAAAGAAAAAATATATAACGTATTTAATTTTATAAAAGATTCTTTAAAATACCCATATGAAGTTTTTTTTGAGGATAGGGATAAGAAAAGATATAATGGTTTAGATCCAGCTGAGTATTATCGGTTAAAAGAGTTTGAGACAATAACAAGACATAAAAAGGAATTTATAGAAGGTGCAAAAGAGCCTAATTCTCGTTATATAATTATTAAACAAAGCGAAGAAGATAAAAACAAAAAACCCAAAAAAATATATGT
>JALVYZ010000268.1 GCA_027037705.1 bacterium
TTTATAAGTATAACTATTTCATATATTGCTGGAAAAAAGTCTTGACTTTTTTTCGGTTGAGTGTAAAAAAGTAGTATGATTAAAAGAAATATTGAAAAATTTGTTATTAAGGTTTTAACTGATTACAATAAAATGTGTTTTGTCAGTGGACCAAGGCAAAGTGGAAAAACCACTTTTGCCAAAATGTTATTAGATATTTTTAATCAAGGGGCTTATATAAACTGGGATAATCTTGAGCATCAAAAAAAAATTATTAAAGAACCATATTTTTTTGAAAATGAGAGTAGAGATTTAAAAAAAGAATTTTTGGTTGTTTTTGATGAAATTCATAAGTATAAAAATTGGAAAAATTATTTAAAAGGTTGCTATGATGTATATAAAGACGATTTTAAATTTTTAGTAACAGGAAGTGGTAGGTTAGACTTATTTCAAAAAGGGGGAGATAGCCTCTTTGGAAGATTTTTTGGCATAAATTTATTTCCATTCACATTGGGAGAGCTTGAAAATAAAGAGCAACCATTATGGGAGGATTTTTATAATGCACTTGAATTTGGTTTTGATATGAAGCAATTTTCAAATACTTATGAACAATTATGGAATTTTTCTGGATTTCCTGAACCTTTTTTAAAAAACAGTTCAACTTTTTATAATTTATGGTCAAATGAAAGAAAAAAGACATTAATAAGAGAAGATATAAGAAATGCTTATTTGATAAAAGACATTTCAAACATAGAAATATTATCAAATATTTTGCCCTTTAAAGTTGGTTCTCCTCTTTCAGTTAATTCATTAAGAGAAGATTTAAATGCTGCTTATGATTCAATAAAAAAATGGCTGATAATTTTAGAGCAATTTTATTATTTTTTTCAAATTAAACCTTATAGTAAATCAATTTCAAGAGCATTAAAAAAAGAAAAAAAAGTATATTTATATGACTGGGTAGAAATTGAAAATGATTCTTATAGATTTGAAAATTTAATTGCATTACATTTATTTAAATCTGTATCTGTATGGAGGCAAATGGGAATAGGAAATTTTGAGCTTTATTATTTAAGAGATAAAGAAAAAAGAGAAGTTGATTTTTTAATTGTTAAGGATAATAAAATAGAATGTATGATAGAGGCAAAATTAAATGATACAGATATCTCAAAGCATCTTTTAAATTTTCAGAAAAAAACTAAAACTCCTTTTGCTATACAGGTAGTTAATAAAAAAAATGTATTAAAAAGATTAAGGAAAAACAACTTAATACAGTATATTATTTCAGCTGATAATTTGTTATATTATTTACCATAAAGATATGAAATTATTTTTAGCTATAAACTGTAATATATAATTGGAGAGTATAGATAGCAACATTGAAAAACTTGTATTACTTAATGAAAATATTGCATGAGTTATAAATAATGAATTAATTATTTTTGTTTTGATAAGCAAGAGAAAGAATATCTATTAGGTATGATTTAATGATTTGGTTTGATATTGTAACTCCAAAGGATGTGTTATTTTTTAAACCAATAATTGAATATTTAAAACAAAAAAAGAAAGAGATATTAATTACAGCAAGGGAAAGCGATGATTATAAAGAAGTAGTTAAATTATTAGAACTTTATAAAATAGATTTTATAAATAGAGGTAAATTTGGTGGAGCGAAACTCTATGATAAATTGAGAGCCTCTCTTGAGAGACAAAAAGCATTAATGGAGTTCATATCTCTTTATGATGTTAGATGTCTTGTTTCGTTATGCAGTGTTGATGCAAACAGAGTTGCATTTGGTCTTGGAATCCCAATAATTAATTTTTATGATATCCCTTTATCAGATTATTCTGCAAATTTTAAAAAAGCACTTCCCCAAGCAAGATTAACCTTGCCATTATCAACAATTGTATTTAAACCTTTTGTTGTTCCTGATGAGATATTTTTGAGATTTTCACTTGAAAAAGACCAGATATTTGAATACAAATTTATTGATCCTGTTATATGGCTTAAAGATTTTAAACCTGATTTCAATTATGTAAAAAAAATATTAGAACCATATAAAATTGATTTTTCAAAACCATTAATAATTATAAGAGAAGAGGAATACAAATCAAGTTATGTGGAGAAAAAGTATCCATTTTTATATGAAGCCTTGCCAGATATTTATAAAAAGTTTGAACCAAATATAGTAATTGTTCCAAGATATGAATCTGATTATTTAAAAAAAGAGTTCCCTTTCGCAATTGTTCTTGAAGAAAAAATTGTTATTCAGCATCTTTTAGCTTATGCAGATCTATTTATTGGTGGTGGTGGCACAATGAATACTGAAGCTTGTTTTTTTGGTACACCAACAATTTCAACAAGAAGTTTTATTTCACATTATGATAAATTCCAAATTGATAATGAATTAATGTGGTGGGTAAATTCTAAAGAAGAATTAATTAATTTAGTTAAAAAACTTTTAGGAAAAAGATATGATGAAAAGGCAAATAAAATTTTTTCTAAAATGGAGGTAAATTTAAAAAAAATTGTTGATGAGATTTTAAATACATGAAAATCGTATAAAAAAAACGGAGAGGGAGGGATTCGAACCCTCGATAGGAGTTTTAGCTCCTATACTCGCTTAGCAGGCGAGCGCCTTCGACCGACTCGGCCACCTCTCCAGATTTTTAGAATAAAAAGAGCGGAGGAGGTAGGATTCGAACCCACGGTACCCTTGCGGGTACAACGGCTTTCAAGGCCGCCGCCTTCGACCACTCGGCCACTCCTCCGTTGAGGACATTCTTATAATAATTTATTTTTTGAAAAAAGTCAACAGTTAGAAGTATAAGAATTAATATCTTGTTAAAAAATAAAAAAAAGTATATACTATTTCTATGTTTGAACAGATATATCAATGTAAATGTCATGACCCTTTCCAATATTTAGGGTTGCACTATGAGAAAAATAATTCAATTATAAGAGTTTATGACCCTTATGCAATAAAAGTTCATATTATTCTAAAAAAGGAAATAAAAGAGATTGTTGCAAAAAAAATTGATAGCAGAGGTCTTTTTGAAGTTAAAATAAATAAAAAAATATTTAATAGAGATTACAAATTAAGAATATTTTATCCTGGTTCAATTATCACTACATCTGATGTTTATTCTTTTCTCCCTGTAATTTCAGATTACGACCTTTATCTTTTTAATGAGGGTAAAAATAGATTTATATATAAACATCTCGGTTCTCATCCAATAATTCATGATGGAATAAAAGGAGTAAATTTTGCAGTATGGGCTCCAAATGCAAAAGGAGTAAGTGTTGTTGGGAATTTTAATAATTGGGATGGGAGAAGACACCAGATGAGAGTTAGAGGCTCATCAGGAGTTTGGGAGCTTTTTATCCCAAATTTAAAAGAAGGAGAATTATATAAATTTGAAATAAGGACAGAAGAAGGACCAGTGGTTAAAATTGACCCTTATGGATTTTATTTTGAAAAAAGACCTAAAAATGCAAATATTGTGTTTGATGTTTTGAATAATGAATTTAAATGGACAGATGAAGAATGGATGAAAATAAGGGACAAGAGAAACAGAATTAATGAACCAATTTCAATTTATGAAGTTCATTTAGGGTCATGGAAAAGAAAGAATGGAGAATTCTTATCCTACAGAGAACTTGCACATAATTTAGTAGAATATGTAAAAAAAATGGGCTTTACTCATATAGAATTGCTACCTATTATGGAGCATCCTTTAGATGCTTCCTGGGGATATCAAGTCACAGGTTATTATGCGCCTACAAGCAGATATGGAAATCCAGAAGATTTTAAATATTTTGTAAATTATATGCATGAGAATGGAATTGGAGTTATTTTAGACTGGGTACCAGCACATTTTCCTACTGATTTATTTGGTTTAGCGAGATATGATGGCACAGCTTTATATGAACATGTTGATCCAAGAAAAGGTTATCATCCAGATTGGAATACATATATTTTTAATTATGGCAGAAATGAAGTAAAAAATTTTTTGACTTCAAATGCAATTTATTGGTATGATAACTATCATGTTGATGGATTAAGAATAGATGCTGTTGCATCAATGCTATATTTAGATTACTCACGAAAGCCAGGGGAATGGATTCCAAATATTTATGGTGGAAATGAAAACTTAGAGGCAATTGCTTTTTTACAGGAATTAAATTCTACATGTTATGAGTTATTTGGTAACATAATGATGATAGCAGAAGAATCAACTGCTTGGCCTAATGTTTCTAAACCTACTTATATTGGCGGACTTGGTTTTGGATATAAATGGAATTTGGGATGGATGAATGATACATTATCTTATTTTAAATTAGATCCTATTTATAGAAAGTATCATCATAATAAAATAACTTTTTCATTATTTTATGCATTTAATGAAAATTTTATTCTTCCATTATCTCATGATGAAGTTGTACATGGCAAAGGGTCTTTAATAAATAAAATGCCTGGTGATGAATGGCAAAAATTTGCAAATTTAAGATTATTGCTGTCTTATATGTGGACTCATCCAGGAAAGAAAATGCTTTTTATGGGAGGAGAATTTGCACAGTGGAAAGAGTGGGATTTTGATTCTGAGTTAGACTGGTATTTATTGGATTTTGAAAAACATAGAAAACTTCAGAAAATAGTAATTGATTTAAACAAAATTTATATAGAAAATCCAGAATTTTATGAGATAGATTATAATTTTAACGGTTTTCAATGGATAGATTGTAATGATTCTCAAAATAGTGTAATATCATTTTTAAGGAAAGATAGTTCTGGAAATTATTCCATTATTGTTTGTAATTTTACTCCAGTTGTTAGGCAAAATTATAGGGTAGGGTGTCCTGACTTGACAAATTATAAAGAAATATTTAATTCAGATTCTGAATATTATGGTGGAGCAAATGTGGGAAATTTAGGTAAAATAAAAGCTGAAAAGATAAAATTTCACGGATTTGATTATTCAATAAATTTAACATTACCTCCACTTGGAGTAATAATTTTAAAAAGAGATGAGTAAGTTAATTAATTTAGTAAGTTATTACATTGATAAAATCATTTGTTTTATCGTAATCATTTTAACTCTCGTTCTGTCTGTATTAATGGCTGTTGGAGTATTTTATAGATATGTATTAAACAATTCAATCTACTGGTCTGGTGAAGTTTCAAGATATCTACTTGTTTATATTACTTTTCTTGGGGCAACAATTGCATATAAAAGAGGTGCTCATGTTGGGATTGATATTATAGTTGAAAGATTTTCTGAAAAAGTAAGAAAAATTTTTCATTTTACAATTCATTTAACATTTATTGTTTTTTGGTTAATAATTTTAATTAAGAGCTTTAAACTTTATCCATTATATATGTTACAAAAAACAGCAACTCTTGAAATTCCATATGCAATACCATTTACAGCATTACCTGTGAGTGCTGTAATATGGATCATACATGGTATAGATGAATTAAGCAAATGCAAGGATTGAGGTATAAAAAATTGATTTTATAAAATTATCAAGGAGAATTTGGTGGTTCTGTTAATAGTTTTATTAATATTTTTGATTTTATTGTCATTCCCAATTGTTCTTGCAATTGCATCATCAACAACAATTTCTTTTTTGATTTCTCATTTACCATTATACATGATTCCACAAAAAATGTTTGATGGAATAAATTCTTATGTTCTTCTTGCTGTCCCATTATTCATGCTTGCAGGAAATTTTATGGACCAAGGAGGACTCTCATATAGAATTGTTAGATTATCTGAGTCAATTGTTGGTCATTTTAAAGGTGGGCTTGCAATGACTGCTATTTTAGCAAGTATGCTTTTTGCAGGAGTTTCAGGTTCAGCTGCTGCTGATACAGCTGCAATTGGTTCGATTTTAATTCCATCTATGAAACGCAATGGATATCCAAAAGATTTGGCAGCTTCAATTATTGCTGCAGGAGGTTCAATTGGAGTTATAATTCCTCCAAGTATTCCAATGATTATATTTGGATTTATTTCAGATGTTTCAATAGGTAAATTATTTATAGCTGGTATTTTACCTGGAATCTTAATTGGACTTTCATTGATTTTTGTTACATTGATAATAGCAAAAAAATTAAATATTCAAACTACAAAAGAAAAATTTGATTTTAAGGAATTTATTGATTCATTAAAAGATGCTATCTGGGCTCTTGGTGCACCAATAATTATTATAGGAGGGATTTTAGGTGGAATTTTTACAGCAACTGAGTCTGCAGCTGTAGCTGTTGTTTATTCATTTATTGTAGGAAAATTTATTTATAAGGAACTAAACTGGCAAAATTTTAATAAAGCTGTATTATCAAGTATTATCACAAGTTCTGTGATATTAATGATTATTTCTGTTGCTTCTGTATTTGCGTGGTTTTTATCAATAAAAAATGTACAGGCTCAATTAACACAATTTTTCCTTACAGTTACACATAACAAATTTATACTTGTAATTCTTATAAATATTTTCTTATTAATAATGGGCACATTTGTAGAGACAGCAGCTTCATTAATTTTATTTGTTCCAGTAGTTGCACCAATTTTAAATTCTATTGGAGTTGATCCATTGACTTCTGGTGTTATGATAGTTACAAATCTTGCAATTGGAATGCTTACCCCACCTTTAGGAATTTGTTTAATTGTTTCAGGAGCAATTTCAGGAAGTAAAATTGTTGAAGTATCTAAGACTATATTACCATTTTTATTTGTAATGATAATTGATTTAATGATTATTGCATTTTTCCCACCATTAACTAATATTTTAATTGGAAAGTAAAGCAAAAATCCATGAAAGTATTAATATGGAAATTGTTATTATTTTAAAGTACTTTTGATTTTTATGAGATATAATTGAAGAATATTTTTTCAAAATTATTTCTGTTATTGCAAATCCAGAAATTAATCCAGTAATATGGGATAAAACATCTACTTTCTTATCTCCACCACCAAGCATGATTAAAAGAAAAAATGCTCCAATCAAAGGTAAATAGTTTTTTAAAATTTTTAAATTAATATTTGCTAAAATTCCAATTGTAGCAAATACAGAGGTAGAAAAGCCAATTGATGAATGAAAGCTTCCATAAATAAATGATGTGAAAAAATTACCCCAAATACCTGAAATTATTATTAAAAACCATGATAGTCCTTCTCCAAAAAATTTTACAACATATCTAAAAATTATTGAGAAAAATATAATATTTGATGCTAAATGAATAATATTCGCATGAAGGGTTAAAGCTGTAACACATCTATAAAATTCTCCATTCAAAACTTTATAGGCATCATTTGCTCCAATGGAAACAAAAAAGTATTTTTTGTTAAAAATTGTATAATAAAAATAAAATAGGCAAATCCCTAAAATTATTAAAACAGAAAATAAACTTGCTTTTTCATTTAGAATTGGTATTTCAATTTTTTCTTTTTTTTCTTCTTCTAAAAAAAATAAATTTTCATTTATAAATTCATTTAAATTTTTATAAAATGTTTCATAATCAGTTAAATTTATAAAAAAATGATAATTATTGAATTTAATTATAATCTGGTAATCAATAGAAAGTGAATGGCAGAGGAGCTCAATTTCTGTTAAAAAATCATTGTCAAAAACAATTAAAAACTCTTTATACATTAAATCTAAAATGTATTATGTCACCATCATTTACGATATAATCTTTGCCTTCAATTCTTATGAGTCCAAGTTCTCTACATTTTTGTTCAGAACCAGTTTTTATAAAATCTTCAAAATTTATAACTTCAGCTTTTATAAATCCTTTTTCAAAATCCTTATGAATTTTTCCTGCTGCTTGTGGAGCTTTTGTCCCTTTTTTTATTGTCCATCCTTTTACTTCGTTACTTAAAATTGTAAAAAATGTGATTAAATCTAAAAGTGAATAACCTTCTTTGATTAATTTATTTAAAGCTGTGTCTTGAATGCCAAGTTCATTTAAAAATTCTTCTCTTTCCTCTTTTGAAAGTTCGTTAATTTCTGCTTCAACTTTTCCACAAATAATTAAGAATTTAGAATTTGTTTTTTTAGCAAAATCCTTTACTTTTTCTGTATAGTCATTGCCATGAATACTGTCTTCATCAACATTTGCAAGATATAATACAGGCTTTGCAGTTAGAAGATTTAAACTTTTTAAGATGTTCTTTTCATCCTCATTTTGTGGTTTGATTTCAATAGCAAATTTTTCATTTTTTAATAATTCATAAATTTTATATAAAAAATCTAATTCTTTTTTTAATTTTTTATCTCCTGATTTTGCCTGTTTCTCAATTTTTGAAATTCTTTTTTCTAAAGTTTCCAAATCTGCTAAAATAAGTTCTAAATTAACAATTTCAATATCATTTAAAGGATCAATTTTCCCTTCAACATGTGAAATATTTTCATCTTCAAAGCACCTAACTACATGAATTAATGCATCAACTGTTCTAATATGTGATAAAAATTGGTTCCCAAGGCCTTCACCTTTACTTGCCCCTTTTACCAATCCAGCAATATCAACAAATTCCATTGTTGGATATATAGTCCTTTCAGGTTTAACAATTTCTGCTAATTTATCAATTCTTTCATCTGGAACTCTAACTATTCCTTTGTTTGGTTCTATTGTGCAAAAAGGATAGTTTGAAGCTTCAGCTTTTGCATTCTCACATAATGCATTGAATATAGTAGATTTGCCAACATTTGGAAGACCTATTATCCCACAATTAAATCCCATTATAGCTCCATTTTTAATTAATTTTCATTAAATCAACATTAGCCTTTGCAATAATTTTACTTTCTTTAAAGGCTAAAGCTTCAACATTAATTCTCCTGTTACCCATATAAAGAATTTCTGCTTTTATTTTAATAATGTCTCCAACATTTGCAGGTCTAAAAAATTTTATATCAAAACCAGATGTTGTAAGTTTTAATCCAGAAGGTAAAAGTGCTCCAGGAAAGAATACAATAGTATCAATAACACCAGATAAAACTCCTCCATGTAAGCCACCTATGTAATTTGCATATTGTTTTAAAACTTCAAATTCTGCTTTTGCGATATTTTTTGTAACATTAATAAGTTTTATGCCAATTGAATTAACAAAAGGAATGTTATAAAAAATTTTTTTTGCTTTTTCATACAAAATTTTATCATTCATTATATTGCCTATTTTATTCTTTAAAAATAATATTTTTAATTTTAGCGTCTTTTGCAATTTTAAAAATTGAGTTAAATTCTAAAACCTTTTCATTATCATCATTAAAAACTTCAGCTTTTCCTTTTAAAATTCTTCCATCTTTTTCAAAAATTTCTGCTTTTGCAGTAACATAGCCTTTTTTTACTGGTTTTAAAAACCTTGCGTTCATTTCAATAGTGGCAAAATGAGTACCTTTATCTAAGATACTTTTAATTGCCATAACAACAGCTGTATCTGCAAGAGCAATTAGAGCACCTCCATGCATTAATCCTGCACCTTGAGCATATTGTATAAAAAAAGGCATAGTTAAGGTAGCTTTTCCATTTTTTGCTTTTTTTATTTCCATGTTAAGTAGCTTTTCAAAAGGAGCACAACTTATCCATTTCTCCATTTCAAATGAATGAGGCCCCAAAGATTCCATTATTTAACTCCTTTAACTAATTTCCATATAATTTTTCCATTATTTTCATAATTTTTTATTCCATCAAAAAGAATTTCAACATTTTTTTTTCTTTCTTCATAACTTAACTTTGGAAATAATGATGCAGACTGTGCTGGAATTGAAAAAAAATCTTTTAAAAATTCAATATCTAAATTCATTTCAAATTTTTTTTCTGTTATATCTTTAAATCCATAATTTTCAAGTGATTTAAGGCAATTTTCATAGGTAGAAATTACCTGTTTTTTAGGTAGAATAAAATTAGAATTTTTAAATGCTTTTATAAATAAA
>JALVYZ010000269.1 GCA_027037705.1 bacterium
AAAATGAGGTTGTACTTGCAACAATTGTTGAAAAGAGAGGTTCTGCTCCAAGAGGTGTTGGAACGATGATGTTAATTCATAAGGATGGAAAAATTCATGGAACAATCGGAGGAGGACCAGTTGAGAATGATTTAATTAATTTAGGTAAAGAACTTATAAAAGAAAAAAAATCTAAAATAGTTTCAGTTAATTTTACTGGGGAAACAGTTATTTGCGGCGGAAATGTAAAGGTTTTATTAGAATATATTTCCAATAAAGATATAGAATTTTATGAAAAGCTATATAAAAATTTCCAAAATGGCATTAAACAATTTTTAATAAGAGATATTAATACTTTTGAAAAATTTTTAATTCAGTATGAAGATATCCCTGAAAAATTTAAGAAATATTTTGAAAAGCCATTAAAAAATAAAAATTTTATCAAAGATAACTACTTTTTTCAATTTATCAGCTCTTTACCTGAACTTCATATATTTGGAGCTGGACATATTGCAGTGCCATTATATGAAATTGGAAAATTATGTGAATTTAAAATATTTGTATATGATGATAGAGAAGAATTTGCAAAACAAGAAAGATTTCCTGAAGCTAAAGTGATTTTAACTGAGATGGATAAAGTTGGAGAAAAAATAAATTTCAACAATAGCTGCTATTTTGTTCTTGTAACAAGAGAACATATTCACGATGAAATTGTTCTAAAACAACTTCTTGGGAAGCCTTATGCTTATATTGGAATGATAGGTAGCAAAAGAAGAGTTAAATCAGTAAAAGAAAGAATTATAAATCAAGGATTTAATAAAGAGGAAGTTGAAAAAATATTCTCTCCAATTGGACTTGATATTGGAGCAGAGACGCCAGCAGAAATTGCAGTAAGTATAATGGCAGAAATTATCAAAGTTAAGAATGAATTTTATTGAAAAAAAAATTTTTGAATATTTAGAAAATTTTAAAAATAAAAACTTTGCAATTGGTTTTTCTGGTGGGAATGATAGCTCCTGTCTATTACTTATTTTAAAAAATTTAGGATTTAAAATAACTCCTGTTTTTGTGAAAACAGAACTAACTGAAGAGTCTTTAAAACTTGCTAAAAAAAATGCAAATTTAATAGGATTTAATTTAGAGGTTATAAATTTAAATGTATTTAAAAATAAAGAGATAAGATTTAACACAAAATTGAGATGTTATTATTGCAAAAGATTGATGTATGGCAAAATAAAAGAAAAGTTTGAAGATAAAATAATTCTGGATGGAACAAATTATACAGATACTTTTTCATTTAGACCTGGAATAAAAGCTTTAAAGGAATTGGGAATAATCTCTCCTTTTATGGAATGTAAAATTGAAAAGAAAGAAATTTTAAAATATCTTGAAATAAATTTTCCTGAATTGATTTCTGAACCAACATCATGTTTTGCTACAAAGTATCCTTATGATACAGATTTATTGAGGCTGAAAAATGGATAATGAAAAAATTAAAGAAATACTTGAAAAGGTTTATAACCATGAAAAAACTCCTGAACAGGCGCTTAATGAATTTAAATTTTTACCTTTTTATGATCTTGGTCATACAAAAATTGATTTTCATAGAAAATTAAGGATAAATCTTGAAGAGGTTATTTTTGGAAAAAATAAGTCTAAGGAAGAATTATACGAAATAATAAATGAATTTAGAAAAAATTCTCACAATGTTTTGGTTACAAAACTTCAAGAGGAAAAGGGAGAATTTTTAAAAGAAGAATTTCCTGAGGGTAAATTTTTTGCAAAATCTGGTATTTTTAAAATTTCAGGAAAAAAAGAACGAAAGGGTCTAATAGCTGTTATCTCTGCTGGAACTTCTGATATTCCAGTAGCAGAAGAGGCAGCTATAACAGCAGAATTTTTTGGCTCTAAAGTTGAAAAAATTTATGATGTTGGAGTTGCAGGACTTCACAGATTACTTGAATATAAAGAAATTATTTTAAAAAGCAATATAATAGTTGCAGTTGCTGGAATGGAAGGAGCACTTCCATCAGTAATAGCAGGAATTTTTGGCAAACCTTTAGTGGCAGTGCCAACAAGTGTGGGATATGGTGCAAGTTTTAATGGAATTTCAGCTCTTTTAACAATGCTAAATTCATGTGCTCCAGGCGTTGTTGTTGTTAACATAGATAATGGTTTTGGAGCAGGAGTATTTGCCCATATGATAAATTTTAAAAATTTTTCTTGATATTAAAAATCATTTAATTTATAACACCTTTATAAAATTCTGGAGGTAGAAAATGTCAGAAAAAAAATTATCAAGAAGAAAATTTTTAAAAAAAACAGCAACAATCGCTGGGGTAACAGCATTATCCACACCTTTTGGTTTTAATATCTTGTCTGCAAAAAACAAAAAAATCGTTTTAACTTTTTCAACAATGTTTCCTACAAGCTATTTTTGGACTCCCGTTGCTCAAAAATGGTGTAAATATATTGAAAAAGAGTCAAATGGTGAGATTAAGATAAAATTTTTCCATAGTGGCCAATTGTTCAAAGCAAAAGCTGAACTTCCTGCTTTGCAAAGAGGGGAAATAGATATATGTATTCCAAATGCAAATTATCAATCTGGAACAATACCTGGTTCAGATGTGGGAGCTTTACCATTTCTATTTAAAAATGAAGATGATGCATGGCATATAATTCAAAAAGGATTATGGGATATTGGATTGAAACAGAAATGGTTAAAAAAAGGGATAAAGATATTGGCTGAAACTCCAGCAGAAATGTATCAATTTGGAAACCTTAAACATCCAATTTATAAACCTGAAGATGTTAAGGGGCTTATATGGGCTGTTTCAAGTAAAGCACATGCAAAAGCAATTGAAGTTTTAGGTGGTTCTCCTACATTTATGTCTTCAAGCAGACTTTACACTGCATTTCAGAGAAAAACAATTGATGGCTGCTTGAGACCATATTTAACATATTATGGTAGGAAACTCTATGAAGTAATGAAGTATTTAACCATTGCAAATGTTGGAAACTACACAATTTTATTATGCTTTAACAATAAGAGATTTAATT
>JALVYZ010000270.1 GCA_027037705.1 bacterium
ATTTTAATCTTGAACTTGCAGTGGTAGCAGGAGAGATGCTTCCTCAGTCAATAAGAAAAGAGCTTGAAGACAACTATAATATAATGGTTAGACAATTTTTTGCAACTGCAGATGCAGGTGGAATTGCATATGAATGTGGTTATAAATGTGGCTTACATTTTTCTGAATATAGACTTGTAGAAATAGTAGATCCTAATACAGGAAAACATTGTAAACCTGGAGAACCAGGAGAGTTAGTTATATCAACTCTTGCAAATAGAACGTATCCATTAATTAGATTTGGAACAGGGGATTTAGTTGAGCATTCAGAAGAAAAATGTGAATGTGGAAGGACTGCTTTTAGGATTACTAAAATTCTTGGTAGAGTTGATATGGTTACAAAAGTTAGAGGTATGTTTATTCATCCTGGACAGGTTCAAGAATTAATAAGAAGATTCCACTATATTGAAAAAGGGAAAATGGTAATTACAAGAGAAAATGATTATGATATTATGACATTTCTTGCTGAATTAGAAGAAGGAATGGAACCAACTGAAACTTTAACAGAGAATATTTTAAACGCAATTAGAGATATTTTTAAATTAAGAGGTGAAGTTAAATTTGTAAAATCAGGAACTATTAGCAAAGATGATAAGTTAATTGAAGATTTAAGAAAGTGGGATTAAAATAAAAAAGGTGCAAAAGCTATTTAACAGCTTTTTGCACCAATCCTTTTTTTATACAACTTGTACAAACTCTTATTCTTTTGGGTTTACCATTTACTAAAGCTCTTACCTTTTGTAAATTAGGAAGCCATCTTGTCCTTGTTTTATTGTTAGCGTGACTGACATTATTACCATAAAGAGGCCCTTTTCCGCATATTTCACATTTTTTTGACATTTCTATCCCTCCAAAAATTTTGAGGTTGTGGCTATAACATAAAGATTTTTTTTTATCAAGAATTTTTATCTTAAAATTTTTAAAAAAATCTGTTAATATTCACTTTATGAAAAAATGGTTTAGAATTTTTGGAATAATCATTTTATACTATTTTTTATTTATATTTTTTATTTTTGTTTCATTAAAAACAATAATAAATTTTCGCACAAATCCTGATTTTGAAAAGATAGAAGCTATAGTTGTTTTAACAGGGGGTAAAGGAAGAATTAATTTAGGAAAACATTTTTTAAAAGCTCATAAAAATATTTATTTTATAGTAACTGGAGCTAATTCAAATTTTTCGTTAGAATTTTTAAAAGAAAAATTAAATTTGCATGGGAAAAATGTAATTATTGAAAATCGTTCTAAAAATACAATTGAAAATGCTTATGAAGTAAAAAGAATAGTTAAAAAATACAACTTAAAAAAAATATTGCTAATTACTTCAAAATCGCATATGATAAGAGCCCTAATCATTTTTAAGGTTATTTTACCTAAAAATGTTAAAATATATCCATATGCTGTAAAAGATAAAATTACTTTTACTAAGGTTATAAAAGAAAATATAAAATTAGTTTACTTTTTTTTTAAAATTTATTTTTTAAAGAGGAGACATTATGATAGTTATTCCTGCAATTGACCTAAAGGATGGTAAATGTGTTAGATTAAAACAGGGAAAGATAGATAATGATACAATTTATTCTGAAAAACCTTTTGAAGTTGCAAAATATTTTGAGCAAATAGGAGTTAAGAGATTGCATATAGTGGACTTAAATGGGGCATTTAAAGGTGAACCTGAAAATATTGATGCAATTAAAGAAATTATTTCAAATACAAATTTAGTGACAGAATTAGGAGGAGGAATTAGAGATTTAAAAACTATAGAATTTTACTTAAATTTAGGTGTTGATTTTATTATATTGGGTACTATAATAGTCGAAAATTTTAAAATTTTAGAAGAAGCATGTAAAAATTTCCCAGGAAAGATAATTGCTGGGATTGACGGCCAAAATGGAAAAGTAGCAATAAAAGGCTGGACCCAAATTACAGATATTGATGTTATTACTCTTTCAAAAAAATGCGAGAGTGTTGGGATAAGAGAAATAATTTATACTGATATTTCAAGAGATGGGATGCAAACAGGTGTTAATGTTGAAGCAACAAAAAGCCTGCAGGATAAAGTAAAGGTGCCAGTAATAGCATCTGGAGGAGTTAATGACATTAATGACATTTTAAAACTTAAACAGAATAATATATATGGGGTAATAACAGGTAGAGCTATCTATGAAAATACACTTGATTTAAAAGAAGCTTTGAGAGTTTGTGCAGATGATTGATAATTTTAATAGAAAAATAAATTATTTAAGAGTGTCTGTTACAGATAGATGTAATTTAAGATGCAGATATTGTATGGATGAAGAAGGGATAAAATTATTACCAAAAGAAAAAATTTTAACAATTGAGGATTTTATTTTTGTGATAAATACATTAATAGATAATGGTATTGAAAAAGTTAGAATAACAGGGGGAGAGCCATTAATAAGAAAAGGAATTTTTACACTTTTAGAAAATTTAAAAAAAGATAGGCTTAAAGATGTTTCCATTACTACAAATGGGATTCTTTTAAATAAATATGCAAGTAAGTTAAAAGATTTAGGTATAAGGAGATTAAATATAAGTCTTGATACATTACAAAGAGAAAAATTTAAATTTATAACACGAAGGGATTTTTTTGATAATGTCATTTCTGGAATTTTAAAAGCAAAAGAGGTAGGTTTATCTCCAATTAAAATTAACATTGTGGCAATTAAATCATTCAATGACAACGAAATACTTGATTTTGTCAAATTTGCAATAGATAATGAGTTACATATAAGATTTATCGAATTTATGCCTTTTGGAGAGTTTGGTAAAGATAAATTTATTTCAAATAAAGAGATTTTTAATAAAATTTCTACAAAATATGAATTGATTGAAATTAAAAATAATAGATTTGATGGTCCTGCTCGTGTTTATAAAATTAATGGATTTAATGCATATATAGGATTTATATCACCACTTACAGAACATTTCTGCGATAGATGTAATAGAATTAGATTACTTTCAGA
>JALVYZ010000271.1 GCA_027037705.1 bacterium
GAAGATGAAGCATTAACAACAGCGATACTTGATAGATTAATCCATCATTCTTATATACTGAATATTCAAGGAAAAAGTTTTATCGGCTGAAACAAAAAATAAAAGCAGGAATTTTAAATGGAGTAAAAGTTAAAAAATTTTCAATATGAACACAATTTTAGTTTTTATCTTTCTTCTTTTTTTATTGCTTCTTTTTTTATTTTATTTACAAGATGTTGGAGCACAGGAAAAACATTTTCTCTAATATCACCTGCAACTCCAATAAAAAGTAGATCATCTCCGATATTAAATTCTCCTTCAAATGCATAAGCATCAACTTTAAATATACCATTTTTATTTGAAAAATCTTTCAAAATTTTGTTTAATTTTTCATAATCTACTTTTACATTAATGGTTGAGATTTTTTCCCCGTCTCGAGAAGTTCCTCTAACTACTCCATTATGAAACAGAATCATTCCAACTTTGTCATAGTCAATGTTTTTTTTGAAATTATTTACAAATTCAACAAAAGTCATTTTTTCCTCCAAAAATATATCTATTTTATAGACTTAATATAATTTATAAAAAAAGTCAAATTAAAGTTGACTATTCTATATAATTATTATATTCAAAATAAAAAACATTGGGAGTATCAATATGAAAATTTCTACAAAGGGTAGATATGGTCTAAGATTGATGATTGAATTGGCAAAAAATTTTAATAAAGGTCCAGTTCTTTTAAAAGATGTTGCTAACAATCAAAGTATATCTCTAAAGTATTTAGAACAGATTATAATTCCTTTAAAAAATTCTGGATTGGTAATAAGTAAAAGAGGGAAAAAAGGTGGATACATTCTTACAAGATCTCCTGAGGAAATCACTTTAAATGAAATAATTACTGTTCTTGAAGGAGAAATGAATATTGTTGATTGTGTAAAATTTCCTGAAATTTGTGATAATTCTAATAGTTGTTTATCAAAAAAAATATGGGATGAAATTAATACGAAAATAGAAAATATTTTAAAATCACATACTTTAAAGGATTTAATTGAAATAGAAGAGGGGGAAATAAAATGCAATTAGGAAATCTTCTTACAACAGCAATGGGAGTAATGCCTCATACAGATGTTGATAAAGCATTAAATATTGCTTTGTCCCTTGATATACCATATTGGCCACAACTTCCGAATTACAGTTATTATGAAGATATGTATGTTCAGGCATCAGAGAATTTTCCTGGAATAATTCTTGATCTGGAAAGAAGAACAGTTAAATTTTCTACTGAAAAATTTTATGAAGAGCTTGATAATGCAATGAGTAACTGGGAAAATGATGATTTTTTTGATGTTAGTGAAAAATATTCAGTTGTTTATCATAAATTTTTAAGTTTAGATTTATCAAAATATATTGCCATTAGAGGGCAAATGGAAGGACCAATAAGTTTTGGATTTTATGTTAAAGATGAAAATGATAGACCTATATTATTTAATGATGAAATAAGGCCATTTATGTTTGAATTCATGGCAAAACGGGTAAATGTTCAATTAAAAAGATTAAAAGAAAAAAATAAAAATGCTTTTATGTTTATTGATGAACCAGGATTGCAGTTTCTTTTCAGTGCATTATCAGGATACAGTGATGTATTTGCAAAACAAGATATTGAAAATCTTTTTGCAATGATTGAAAGACCAAGAGGAATTCATCTTTGTGGAAATCCAGATTGGGACTTCCTTTTTGGATTTGATATGGATATTGCCTCTATTGATATTCATACAAATCAGAAAGTCATTCCTTTATATGGAAATTCAATCAAGAATTATATAGAAAGAGGAGGGATAATTGTATGGGGAGTTGTGCCTACAAATTATGAACCTTTTAAAAATGAAAATCTTGATAGTTTAAAAGAGCTACTTAAAAAAATATGGGATATTGTAATAAAAGCAGGGGTTGATAGAGAGCAACTTTTAGCTCAGAGCTTACTTTCTCCAGCTACCTGTTGCCTTATCAATAAAGATAAAGATAAAACTGTAAATGAAGCATTTGAAGTATTAAAAAGGTTATCTAATGAGTTAAGAGAGGAATATAAATTAAACTAAGGTGGGAGTCCCCCCACCTTAAAAAACTAATCCTCAAGAACGAATATAACTTCCATCCTTACTCTGTACTCTTTAATTTTATTATCTTCTACGGCTATTCTCTGTTCAACAATTTTAATTCCAGTAATCCCCCTCAAAGTTTTAGTCGCTCTTTCAAATCCTTTTTTAATAGCATCATCAAAGCTTACATCTGATGCTGCAATAATGTCTGTAACTCTTGCTACTTTTCCTGGCATTGTATACCTCCTAAATATAATTAAGTTTTACTTATTATGATTTTATTAAATTGTCAAGAAATTTATTATATTTTACATTTTTATTATGAAAACTATTAATATAAGAAATACAACTACTGTTTTATTTTTATCTTTGAGAATCATATTGAATAAAGCTTTAATGGAATATCTGCAAAAATTTTTTTAAAAAATTATAAGAGAGGAGTTGATAATTTTCTTGACAAAAGTGAAAAAAACAGAGATTGATTTAAATTATGAACAGATTAAAAAATGAAAAAAGCCCGTACCTTTTGCAGCATGCAAATAATCCTGTTGACTGGTATTCATGGAGTGAAGAAGCATTTGAAAAAGCGGAAAAAGAAGATAAACCTTTGTTTATATCAATAGGCTATTCTACATGTCACTGGTGTCATGTAATGAATGAAGAATGTTTTCAAGATGATGAAGTTGCAGAATTATTAAATGATGTTTTTATCCCTATAAAAGTTGATAGAGAAGAACGAAGAGATGTTGATAATATTTATATTTTAGCAGCACAAATTATGAATGAGAATGCAGGATGGCCTTTAAATATTATAGCTACTCCAGATAAAAAGCCTTTTTTTACAGCTACTTACATCCCAAAAGAATCATTATTAAATCTTATTCCACAAATAAAGTATGTTTGGGAAAATGAAAGAGAAAAAGTTTTAAATGTAGC
>JALVYZ010000272.1 GCA_027037705.1 bacterium
TTTATTTGGGAAATTTAATGTTAAATGGGTTGCTACTGATGAAGATATTTTATTTAAAAGTAAAGAAAATTTATCTAAAAAAGACCTTTACAGAGGATATGATTATAATGGTGTAAAAGTATTTTTTAGAGATAAAGATTTATCAAATTTAATTGGATTTATATACTCAAAATGGAATTATGAAGATGCTGCTAATGATCTATACAATAGAATTAAAAATATCCAGAAACTTGTAAATGATGAAAATGCTATTTTAAGTATAATTTTAGATGGTGAAAATGCATGGGAATTTTATAAAAATAATGGAATTCCTTTTTTAAGAAAAGTATATTCTTTAATTGAAAATGATAACACTTTAAAATTTATAACTTTTTCAGAATATATTGAAAATAATTCAGATTTCCCGTCATTATCTTATATTTTTCCTGGTTCTTGGATAAATGCAAATTTTGGAATATGGATTGGGCATCCTGAAGAAAATAAAGCATGGGAATTCCTTGATATTGCAAAAACTTTTTTAAACCAATATAAAGACAAAAAAGAATTTCAAGATAAATATGAATTAGCAGAAAAGGAATTATTAATTGCAGAGGGAAGTGATTGGTTCTGGTGGTATGGCGATGATTTTTATTCTGAGATGAGTGATAAATTTGATTCTCTTTTTAGAACCCATCTATCAAATATTTTTACAATTTTTAATGAAGATATTCCAATAGAATTTTTAACACCAATAAAACTATTAAAAGAACCTTCATTTATTACAGAACCTGTGGATGTAATATCCCCTGTTATTGATGGAAAAATTACAAACTATTTTGAATGGATATCAGCAGGTGAAATTAATTTTATTCAAGATACTTCTACAATGCATTTTTCAAGAGGATACTTGTCAAAAGTTTTTTATGGTTTTGATGAAGAAAATCTTTTTTTAAGAATAGATTTTGGAATAAATTTAAAAGAAATAGAGAATTGTACACTTGAATTTAATATTCATAATAAAGATATTTTCAAATTTAAGTTTTATATTGATAATAATAAAATAGAACTCTTAAAAAGGAATAATGGAGATTATGAAAATTTAGATTTAGAAATAGAAGCAGCTTATGAAAAAATAGCAGAGTTTAAAATTCCAATATTTAAATTAGGAATTCAAAAAGGAGACGAAATTAATATATATTTTTCTCTTTTTAAAAATAATGAAATGTTAGAAAGAGCCCCTTTTGATTCAACAATTAAAATTAAAATTCCAGAAAATATATTTCTTGATTATTGGAAAGTATGAAAACTCAACTCTTATTCGGAATACATTGTCATCAACCTTACAACAATTTTTATGATGTAATTGAAAAAGCTACAGACAAATCTTATTATCCATTTCTGAAAATATTATCTGAATTTAAAGATGTTAAAATCGCAGTCCATTATAGTGGCTGGTTATTTGATTGGATAAAAAAAAATAGAAAGGATTTATTTAATTTAATTAAAAA
Source organism: bacterium (assembly GCA_027037705.1). GTDB lineage: Bacteria > DYJV01 > DYJV01 > DYJV01 > JALVYZ01 > JALVYZ01. Next base: position 1,488 of record JALVYZ010000272.1, read on the forward strand.
ATTATTTGATAATGGACAAATTGAAATTTTTACTTCTGGTTTTTATGAGCCTATTTTAGCTGCAATCCCTGAAAAAGATGCAATTTTACAGATTGAAAAATCAAATAAATTCATTAAAGACAACTTTGGTATTGAACCAGAAGGATTATGGTTAACAGAAAGAGTTTGGGATAGTAAGATTGTTAAATTACTTGTAAATTGTGGAGTTAAATATGTAACTGTAGATGATTACCATTTTATATCAGCTGGATTTAATAAAGATAAACTTCAAGGATACTATATAACCGAAGAAGATGGTTATAAATTAGGAATATTCCCAATTAGTAAGGATTTAAGATATGCAATTCCATTTAAAGCAATAAATGAAGTTTCAGAATTTTTAGAAAATTTTAATACTGCAATTATTTTTGATGATGGTGAAAAGTTTGGATGGTGGCCTCATACTTATGAATGGGTATATGAGAAGAAATGGTTATATTCTTTTTTTGATCTTGTTTCAAATAATAGTAAAATTGAAACAAAATTTTATAAAGAATTTTATCAAGATAATTTCCCTTTAGGAAGAGTATACCTGCCAATTGCATCATATTTTGAAATGGGGGAGTGGTCTCTTGACTACGAAAGTTCTAAGTTATTTCAAGAGTATTACCATAGATTAAGAGATGAACACAAATTAGACGAAAATATTTTGCAAAAATTTTTTAAAGGTGGGATATGGAAAAATTTTTTAGTAAAATATGAAGAGGCAAATAATATCCATAAAAAAATGTTAAAAGTTTCGAAAAGAATTAAAAATAAATCTTTAAATGATGATATTACAGATTGGGTATTAAAAGCTCAATGCAATGATTGTTTGTGGCATGGAGTGTTTGGTGGAATTTATTTGCCAAATTTAAGAGACAATTCTTATATTGCTTTAAATAATGCTGAAAAATTTTTAGAAGCAGAAGAGACTAATTATTTTGACTTTAACTATGATGGATACAATGAACTTGAGTTGAGAAATAACAATTTCATTGTAATGATATCTGAAAAAAATGGAGCGCAAGTTTATGAATTTTCAGATTTAAGTTCAGGTTTTAATTTGCTAAATACTTTAACAAGAAGAAAAGAGACTTATCATGATGATATTATTAGTTCTGATATAGAAGATGATGATGTTTATGAAGAAAATATAAAAACGATTCATGAAATAAGGTACAAAGTTACAAAAGATATAAAAGGAGCACTTAAATTTGATGATTATTTAAAATATGCATTTATTGATTTAATTGTTGATAAAAATTTTAATAATGTTGGAGATTTTAATAAAGAATTTTTTTATAATAAAGATTTTAATCAATTTGAAAAATTAGGTGAAATCAAAATTTTAAATGAAAAGTTTATGGTAAAATTTATAAAAAAATATAATTTAGAGAATGACGGATTAATATGCAATTATAAAATTATTAATGAATCTCCAGCGTATTTAGATTTAAATTACATTGTTGAAATAAATCTGTATTTCCCAGGT